>JALEGK010000017.1 GCA_022763105.1 Rickettsiales bacterium
AAAAACTCTCAATAGGCGTTGAGATGTTCAATGATTTTGGGCGCCTGCGTGACCTATCGGGATATGACAATCAGGACCATCAATTCGGTCCTGTCATCAAAGGCAGTTTCACCGATAAGGTCTATTTTCAGGCGGGTTACCGTGCCGGCATTTCACAAAATGGTACAGATCATCTTGCCAAATTTTTCATAGGCATGCATTATTAACCCCATGACAGATGGGGCACAGATTTTATTGGTCGATGATAGCGAGACTGATCGCGCACTCTATCGCGAGTGGTTGGAATCTTTCGGCTATGAAGTCATCGAAGCCGAAGACGGCGATGATGCGCTTCGACTGTGTGTTGAGCAAGAGCCTGCCTGCATCGTCACCGATTTTTTAATGCTAAGAAAAGATGGATTCCAACTGCTGGTCGAGCTGCGACGGGTCAAGCGCATGGATACGCCTGTCATCTTCATGACCGAACACCAATCGCCTGAAATCATCGAAGACGCAATGGCATTAGGTGCGAGTTCGTTTGCTGCTAAACAAGACTTAACCCAAGATAGCCTGCACGAAATGATCACTGATTTGATCTAAGCAATAAGCCACAAAGCTGTGTACGCTTAGCATATGTGGTTTGAATTCGCCGTGCCGCCATGTTATGCGCAACTATGCTGGAATGGACCCAATATCTGCAAATGTTTACCGGCCTCTTCGCGATCATGAATCCGATCAGCGCGGTGCCATTATATCTAACCTTCACCGAGAATGTACGCGGTGAGCGCGCCATTATTGCGCGCCATACGGCCTTTGCGGTTGGAGTAATCTTGGTGGTAACACTTTTTGTCGGCACGCATATTCTGCACCTCTTCAGCATCAGCATCGATGCGTTCCGTGTGGCAGGTGGTATCTTACTTATGTTTATAGCGTTCAATATGCTGCAAGCACGTGTAGGCCGCACACGTCATACGCCGGAAGAAGATGAAGAAGCAATGGATAGCTCGTCTGTGGCGGTGGTGCCATTGGCACTGCCATTATTGGCCGGGCCGGGAGCCATCAGTACAGTGATTCTGTTCAGCAATCAGGCTGAATCAGAAGAAAGCATGGCTGTGCTTGTGGGCATGTGCATCCTCATCGCGCTCATCATCTGGCTGGTGCTACATTTAGCACCACAAATTGGCAAACGTATGAGCCGCACCGCCATGAACATCACCACGCGAGTGATGGGGCTTATTATGGCATCTATGTCGATTGAGTTTATTGTCGGTGGGTTGCGTAACCTGCTGCCCGGCCTTGCAGGCGTGTAATTACAACTTCACGATTACCGAAATATCTTCAGCAGAAATTGGCTTGGTGTAATAGGCCTTCACACAGTCGAATTGTAGGCTGCGTTCTTTATCTTGCTGCGCTTCCGAAGAGCTCATCATCACAACAGAAGCATTGTTATGAGGGTGCTTCGTGTAATGGTCGAGAAATTCAAACCCATCCATTCCCGGCATGTTAATATCAAGAATGATCAAATCAGGTTTGGGCGACATATCAGTGATCTTCTGTAGAGCTTCCTTGCCATCAAATGCGCATTCGACATGAATAGACTCATCAAATTCTTCAATATTGTGGCTCATCAGGAATTGATCACCATCATTATCATCTATCACTAATATGGTTTTTACAGACATTTTCTCTCATTCTTGTGCAGGAAACACGTGAACAGCAACTATACCGGAAGCAGTCATTTCCTGCCAGTGTAAACTGGGTTTTTGCACATTAAAGCAGTGTCTTTACGCAGCAAATTGTCTCTAAATGGGACAGCTCAAAAAATCGAGAAGCATAGCTTGTCGGATAGGACAAAATAGATGCAAAAAATAAGGCGAGGGCACCGCCGCTCGCCTTACATCATCAATAGATTAGAGATTAGAATCGATCATTGTTCATGACTTTGGTCCATGCAGCGACAAAGTCTTTCACAAACTTTTCTTTTGATCCATCAAAGGCATAGACTTCGGCGATTGCACGAAGCTCTGAGTTAGAGCCAAAGATCAGATCAACCGGCGTCGCGGTCCATTTTTTTGCATCTGACTTGCGGTCTAGCCCTTCGTAAATGCCATCCTTAGATGATTTCTGCCATTTGGTAGACATATCTAGCAGATTGACAAAGAAATCATTGCTAAGCGTGCCTGGCTTGTCGGTCAGCACACCATGTTTGCTATCACTTGCATTGGCACCTAATGCACGCATGCCACCTACCAGTACCGTCATTTCAGGTACGCTTAGATTCAACTGATCGGCACGATCAATCAGCTCTTCGGTAGGCGAACGATACGCCGCATCGCTATAGTAGTTTCTAAAGCCATCCGCTTTTGGCTCTAGCACCGCAAAGGATTCCACATCGGTGTGCTCTGCCGTTGCGTCTGCACGACCAGCTTTAAACGGCACTTTGACTGAATGGCCCGCATCTTTTGCGGCTTTCTCAATCGCAGCGGCACCACCTAAAACAATCAGATCCGCTATCGAAACTTTGGCGCTGCTCCACATGGAGTCGTTGTAGT
>JALEGK010000018.1 GCA_022763105.1 Rickettsiales bacterium
CATAGACACTTGCTCGCCACTATGCAGGGCAATGCCAGAACAGGTTACAGGGTGTTGAAGGGTGGTTTGGTATGGAGAAAAATCTAGTCCCACTATCTCTACTCACAAATCGTTATCTTGTTTCTTTTCGATGCTATGCATCATTACACGAAATGTAAGGAATCGCTCGCTGCAACGCAAATAACAGATTGTTACGAAGTGTTACAAAGGCCTGTGGGTAACGTTAGGGCCTGACTAATTAGCCTGACGGCGCAAAAATGCCGGAATATCAAGATATTCCTCATCTTCATCTGCCACAGGTGCCGCTTCAGCCACGCGAACAGGGGCTGCACCAGCCGCCATTTTCGCTTCACGGGGGCTAACCACTTCCTCGTCAGGACGGGTGGAGAGTGCCTTTCCAACGCCTGCAATCTTCTGGAAGAAGTTAAAGCTACCACCTGATTCTGCCAATAATTCATCATCAGCATCATCGATATCGTCAACCGGACTGCTTTGAACCAACGTACGGTTCGATGGCTGCTCAGCTTTGGGGGCTATAAAGAGTGGTCCCTCGACCTGCTCTCTCACTTCACCCAACTTGAACGGCTTACGCAATTGCTCATCTTGCATATCAAGCGACAGATCAGCCTGCTCATATTCATCTTCAATACGAATCACCTGCTGTTGTTGCTGCACTTGTTGTTGTGCCTGTTGCTGAGGATGCGCGGCACGGGCTTTCTGGACAAATTCTTGTTCAGCCGCCTGCTGAGGCACTGCTTGTTTCACAATATCAGCCGCCGATGCCGTACCAGATTCACGCACAATCTCCTGAGCCGTACGCTCACGGCGCGGTTCAGCAGCAAAGGTACTGCCCACACGTGCACCAGCCAGATTACCCTTCATCTCGAATGGACGAGCCACACCTGCCTTAGCAGCACGATCTTGAGAGCTCATTGCCACCGCATCGATACCTGTGGCAACCACAGACACACGCATGCATCCTTCAAGCAGGTCACTAAAGGTCGAACCAAAGATAATATTCGCCTCAGGATCCACTTCATCGCGAATACGGTTTGCCGCCTCATCAACTTCAAACAGCGTCATATCAGGGCCACCGGTAATGTTAATCAATACCGCGCGGGCACCACGCAATGACACATCATCAAGCAGTGGATTCGAGATCGCCGCTTCCGCTGCATCAATCGCACGCTTATCGCCTTCGGCCTCGCCAGTACCCATCATCGCTTTGCCCATCTCAGACATAACAGAACGGATATCCGCGAAATCCAAATTCACAAGCCCCGGCTTCACCATCAAATCGGTCACGCCACGCACGCCAGAGTGCAGGACTTCATCCGCCATGCGGAACGCATCGGCAAAGGTGGTTTTCTCATTTGCGACACGGAATAGATTCTGGTTCGGAATCACAATCAACGTATCGACATATTCTTGGAGCTCTTCGATCCCGCTATCGGCAATACGCATGCGATGCGTGCCTTCAAACTGGAATGGCTTGGTAACAACACCAACCGTCAAGATACCCTGCTCGCGTGCCATGCGCGCAATCACAGGCGCCGCACCAGTACCCGTACCACCGCCCATACCGGCTGTGATAAACACCATGTGGCTGCCTTGAATATGATCGGCAATTTCATCCAACGCTTCTTCAGCTGCCGCACCACCGATTTGTGGGTTTGCCCCCGCACCCAGACCACGCGTTACTGTCACACCTAATTGCACGGTGCGGTCCGTCATCGCCGATTCCAATGCCTGCGCATCCGTATTGGCCATGACAAAGTCAACACCTTCAAGATTCGCCGCGATCATGTTGTTGACGGCATTACCGCCAGCACCACCGACACCAATAACGGTAATCTTCGGCTTCAGCTTTTCTGATTGAGATGGTAGGTGCAAATTAATGGTCATTCATGCCTCCAAGCGGTCAAAAGTCCGACAAGTTATATTTTTTCATAGCGCGCGATATATATTGATGATTCATCATGCTTACTACTACATGTTGTGAGCACTCAATGAATTTCCATCCATTATCCACACAATTTAACGCTGACCGGTCGTTCAATTTAGAAGTTTTCTTTAAACCAATCAATGATCTTATGCGCCGTATAGCCCATGCCTCTGCGGGCATGAGAGCCATGAAGTAAACTATCCTCCCACGGACGTTGACTCAAGAAATCAATCATACCCACTGCCGTGGAAAATGCAGGACCGGTTGCCATATCCGCCAGCCCATTCACATCATGTGGTTTGCCTTTGCGAACCTGTTTCGCTAATACGCGTGCCGCCAAGTCGCTGACACCAAGCATCTGACTCGCACCACCGGTAATCACGCAACGTCTGCCTGCGATCTTCTCAACGCCTGCCGCTTCAATGCGCGAGCGGATCAGCTCAAAAATCTCTTCCATACGAGGGCGCACAACCCCCACCAACATAGAGCGTGGCATGGTGTTATTCTCATCTTCGCCCAAATCTTCGCCTAGCTGCGGCACCTCTATCATCACTTCCGCGTCTTTCACCGAGCTGATCGCACTACCATGCAAGGTTTTCAAGCGCTCAGCCTGCACTAACGTCGTTGATAACCCGCGCGCGATATCACTCGTCACATGCTTGCCGCCCACGGGAATCGAGCTACTGTAAATATTTTTACCCTCAGCAAACACACTAAAGCTCGTAACACCACCGCCCATATCAATGAGCGTCACACCTAACTCCATCTCATCTTCTGCCAGACACGACAGCGCAGAGGCGTGAGACGACAAGACATAATCATCGATATTTAAATGGCATCGCGCGACACAATTCACCAGATTCTTTAAGAAGGTGTTTTGCGCCATGACAATATGTAGCTCAGAACCAAGCACCTCGCCCACCATACCGCGCGGATCAGACAAGCCTTTAGTCTTATCCAAATAATACTGAACCGGGAAGGTGTGGATGATGCTATGGTCGTCACTTTCCAGACTCATGCAGCCTTCATTAATCAGATCAATAATATCGTAATCACTGACACCATCGCCCGTTACATCCAACTCAACCGACACACTCCTAGAAACCAAATGCGCGCCAGAAACATTCACGACCACATTATCAATCGTCTCGCCGCACATTTGCTCAGCCGAATGAACGGCCGCCACAATTGACATCTCTACTTCGCCGACATCGGTGATTGCACCCGCCTTCATGCCTTTGGCGAGTTGATGGCCAATTCCGACCACCTGAATTTCGCCGTCCTCATCACGCTTAGCGATAATGCACACCACCTTGGTGGAGCCGATATCCAACACTGCAATGCTGCCCGCTTGGCCACGTATCGCTTCATGCATCATCATATTTGGTGCGCCGAAGTAAGTGATTGCTCTAGCGATTCTTTAGAAGAAGAATCCAACGTCATATATATTTTTCCTGCAATACGCATATCGACAATTTCAATACCCTTGCTCAATATATCGCGCTCAGTCGCCAGCCGATACATCTTCTGCCATGCAATTTCATAATCCTCTTGCGGCAATTTCACAATCATTCCTTGTCGAAGATGCACATCCCATCGACGCCCACCGACACGAACCGCCGCCTCTACTTCTTCGGCAAGCTCAGGCGTCATTTGCATCAGGTGAATAAACATCTGCGTATGATCAGGCACATCCTCGCCCACCAGCACCATGTAGCGTTTATTAGTATCGCGATGCTGATTACGCAGCACCGTGCCATCAATATCAATCAATGTATGCTCGCCTTTGAACTGCCAAATCGCATGAGGTGTACGCTCTGTCAGCACCACCTGTAATTTATCGGGCAATACGCGTTCTACCCGCGCCTTTCTTACCTCAGGCAATGCTTCAAGGTTCGCCTTTATCTCCGCAACAGATAACTGCAAAATGGGGCTGCCAAGTGGCGCACCCATCGCATCGCCGACATACTCGACAGATAGCTTCTCTAAGCCTTCCACGCGAATCGTGTTCAGCTCAAACCCCATCGACTTTGTGACACCGTACGCCCAGTCATTCACTGACTGAAAGCTTTTAGAAAATTGGCCGGATTGATGCACCCACCATGCGGTTGCCACCCCGGTCAATAAAATCACCAAACCCGAAATAACAAAGATGCGGCGCTTGAGACTATACCACCACAGACTCTTCGCCTTAAGTCGATTAATCTCAGCAGATTCCTGCTGCCATTTCATGGCATGTTTGTTTTGTGCTGCTGCACGGCCTACAACAACCGCCTCAGCCATCGAGCGATGCTCCCTTAATCAGCTCGTCAACCAATTGCTCGAACGAGATACCCGCATGCGCGGCAATCTCAGGTGCAAGCGATAATGGCGTCATGCCTGGCTGTGTGTTGGTCTCTAAAATGTACCACTTACCACCTTCACGCTCATCATAGCGGAAATCAGTGCGAGTCAACCCACGACACCCCAACGCCTGATGCGCACGAAGCCCCAAACGCAACACTTCCTCATATTGGTCTTGCTCAAGAGGTGCAGGCATTAAATGCTCAGCCTTACCGTCGGTATATTTCGCCTCATAATCGTAGAAATCATTCTTTGGCTTGATCTCAATCGCACCAAGCGCACGGTCGTTCAGCACTGCCACCTGAATTTCACGCCCCGGAATATATTCCTCAACCAGCACTTCCTTGCCAAATGGCCAATGATGTTCATGAAATGGGTAAGCCTCGCCCTCTTTCATAATGCACACACCAACGCTAGAGCCTTCATTCAGTGGCTTAATCACGTAAGGGCGACGCAGCACATCGCCTTCTAGCATTTGCTCTTCTTTAAACACCGCACCAGCCGCACAACGAATACCAACCTGTTCAAATATCTGTTTTGCCATCGGCTTGTTCATCGCCAAAGCGGAAGCCAGCACACCAGAATGCGTATAAGGAATTTGTAGCACCTCTAACATGCCCTGAATCGTGCCATCTTCGCCATATTGCCCATGCAGCGCATTGAACACGACGGTTACATCTGATTCTTGAAGCTTTTGGGCAATATTTTTATCGACATCAAAGGAGGTGTATTTATACCCCAGCTTGTCCAACGCCTTTTCAACCGCCTCTCCACTCGTCAGAGAGACTTCGCGCTCCGCTGATAATCCACCTTTTAATACGGCAACATGCATGTATTTGGCCTTTCGATCTTGCGGCTTATGAATCGTTCTTGCCCAGACGTTTAATCTCCCATTGTAGCTCCACCCCAGAATGGGCCAGAACTCGCGCACGCACTTCTTCGCCTAAGGCTTCCAAGTCCGCAGCTGTCGCATCTCCGATATTGATCAGAAAATTACAATGTTTTTCCGAAACCTGCGCAGCTCCCCGCATCATACCACGGCAACCCGCAGCGTCAATCAACTCCCAGGCTTTATACCCAGCAGGGTTGGCAAAGGTGCTGCCACCCGTTCGAGAGCGTACCGGCTGCGTCGATTCACGCGCTTGCTTGATTTCTGCCATGCGGTCTACTATCGCCTGCTGATCGCCCTTCTCTAGTCGCAATCGCGCTTGAGTATAAATATATCCCTCTGGCAATCCGCAATGACGATAGGAGAACTGACATTCATCCAGCGTGAAGCTTCGTATGTCTCCATCCGCACTCACCGCCTCAATATCGATTAAAATATCTTTCAGCTCCACACCATATGCTCCGGCATTCATGGCAATCGCACCACCAATGCACCCCGGAATACCAGACAAAAACTCAGCGCCCGTTAAGCCATGATCAGCCGCAACTTGCGCTACATTCACATCTAACGCAGCGGCACCAACCAGCATGTCATTGCCCTGCACGTCAATGCCAGCGAATGAACGACCCAACTTAATCAGCACACCATCTAAGCCGCCATCTCGTATGATCACATTGGATCCAACCCCCAAAGCGATGACACGCAACTCTTTAGGTTTATGTTTTAGGAAACACGCTAAATCTTGCTTATCAGCAGGCTTAAACTGTACATCAACCAAACCGCCCACCTGAAACCAGGTAGAATCTTTTAATGCCACATCACGACGGTATTTGCCACGCACTTCAGGCAAACCATCAAGCAGGTCGATTTGCTTATTCGCTAATGCCATGACGATGTTCAAGAACCTACGGCTTGCGGGGTCGCCTTATCTAGCATTACCTGTAATTCTGCCGGAAGCGCATTCGCCCATTTCGAAATACTACCTGCCCCCAAGCACACCACCATATCATTCGGCTTGGCGATTTTCGAGATCACCTCTGCCAACTCAGCCTCACTCTCTAATGGCAAGACATGTTGATGCCCATGTCGCTTCAAGCCCTCAATCAGACTATCGCGATCAAAGCCTTCAATCGGTGACTCACCCGCCTCATAGACAGGTGTCACTACAACCGTATCCGCATCATTAAAACAGGTGCAGAACTCTTTAAACAAACTCTGCAAGCGTGAGTAACGATGCGGCTGCACCACAGCTATCACGCGCCCATCAACACCTTTTACCGCCTCGCGCGCAGACCCAAGCGTCGCGGTAATCTCCACCGGATGATGGCCGTAATCATCGATAATGGTGATATCATTCACCGTACCTGTGCGCGTAAAGCGACGCTTCACCCCTTGGAAATCTTTGAAGCCTCGTACAATCGCCTCTTCATCCATACCAAGCTCATTCGCCACCGCAATCGCGGCCAACGCATTACATGCATTATGCTGCCCATGCATTGGCAAATGCACCTGACTTATCACCTTCACCTTATCGGTCTGATGATCATACACTTCAACATCAAAGGTCTGCCCCAATGCATTATGCGTCACATTGACCGCGCGCACATTGGCTTGTGGCGAGAAGCCATAGGTAATCACACGACGATCTGTGATCTGCCCGACCAGCGCCTGCACTTCTGGGTGATCAACACATAGCACGCCAAAACCATAAAACGGGATGTGATCGAGGAACTGCTTAAACGCAGCACGCAGATTATCAAATGAGCCATAATGGTCTAGATGCTCAGGATCAATATTGGTCACCACAGCAATGGTCGATGGAATGCGAATGAAGGTCCCATCCGACTCATCCGCCTCAACGATCATCCAGTCCCCCTTACCCAATACCGCATTGGTGCCATAAGCGTTAATAATACCACCATTAATCACCGTCGGATTGCGACCAGCCGCTTCAAACATCGCTGTCACCATAGAGGTTGTCGTCGTCTTACCATGCGTACCGGCAACAGACACCGTCATCTTCAAACGCATCAGCTCCGCCAGCATTTCCGCACGGCGCACTACCGGTAAACGCAGCGCACGTGCTTGCTTCACCTCTGGGTTCTCCGGCTTAATCGCAGAAGAAATCACCACCACTGCGGCTTCATCAACATTGCTTTCCTGATGACCGATTTTAACGTCAATACCCAGCCCTCGCAGGCGCTCAACATTTGGGCTATCGCTGACATCAGAACCCTGCACACGGTAACCAAGATTGTGTAACACCTCGGCAATACCACTCATGCCGATACCACCAATACCAACAAAATGAATCAGACCAATATCAAGCGACATGGTCTTACCGACAGGGAAAGAACGGATCATCGATTTCATGCGGCAGCCTCCTTACTATTCGTCGTAGCAGCAGCATCTTCAGACTCAGCCGATGCCATCATGGTCTCTGGCGCAAAGCTAACACCATTCGATAAATCGATCACCAGCTTCGCCAATTTCTCTGCGGCATTCGTATGCCCCAAACCAGCCATCGCCTCTGCAGATTTCGTGAGAGAACTAGGTAAATTCAAAATCGATTCCAAACGCGCCGCCAACGCTTTTGCGGTAAACCCTTCCTGCGGCATCACCCAGCCACCGCCAACATCTTCAATCGCCTGCGCGTTATGATATTGATGATTATCGGTTGCGCGTGGATAGGGCACCAACACTGCCGGACGGCCAGCACAGGTAAGCTCGGCAACTGTTGAAGCACCAGCGCGACACACAACCAAATGCGATGACGCCAAACGTGCCGGCACATCGGTAAAGAATGTCGCTAAATCCACCTGCATACCAAGGGCGTCATAGGCTTTCTTGGTCTGATCAATATCTGCAGCACGACATTGTTGATCAATGCGCAAGCGCTTACGCGATGCTTCTGGCAACAACTTAATCGCTTCGGGCACCACTTCACTGAAAATGGTCGCTCCCTGCGATCCACCCATGACAAGCACACGCAACGTGCCATCATCTTGTAGCTGCGGAAATGGAATATCACGCAACACACGTACCGCAGCACGCACGGGATTACCCGTTACCTGTACACGGCCAAAACATTCTTGCGGCAAGCGCTGAGTTTCAGGATAGGTCGTCGCAATCCGCTTCACGCGCTGGCACAACACACGATTCGCTTTACCAAGCACCGAGTTCTGCTCATGAATCACCGTGTTCAAACGCAACTGAGAAGCCGCAAGCATCGTTGGGAATGACGGATAGCCACCAAAACCGACCACTGCTTTGGGTTTAAGTTTCTTCAAAATGCTACGCGCTTGCATGACGCCCAAGCCAACTTTGGCAAGCCCTTTAACTTTATTGACAACGCCGCCACCAAAGCTTCCCGCCTGAATGTAATGAATCGGGATCGAGCCAATCACCCCATCATAGCTTTGCGTGTTGTAATCAGCGAAGCGTTTATCGGTCACCAGCACCACTGGCTGGCCCATGCGCACCAATTCTTCTGCGAGCGATTCTGCAGGAAAAATATGGCCACCCGTGCCACCTGCAGCAAGTACAATTGGATGTTCTGTTGTCATGTCTAGGTCCGTAAGTCTGACTTTACATTTCCATACCGCTTACGTGAAAGCGCCAGATACATTCCCATGCCTGTTGCCATCGCAATCAAAGATGATCCACCATAGCTTAAAAACGGAAGCGTCATCCCTTTTGCAGGCAGTAAATTCACGGCCACTCCCATATTGATGATGGCCTGAATACCAAACTGTGCAAGCAAGCCGGCAACCGCCAAAACAATGAATGGGTCTGTCTCACGTAACAGCCTAAAATAGCCTCTTAGCACGATAAATGCGAAGACGCCAATAATAAGTGTACACACGATAATACCGTATTCCTCACCTGCTACAGAGAACACAAAGTCAGTGTGAGAATCGGGGATGTATTTCTTCACCGTGCCTTCGCCCGGCCCTTTACCAAACCAGCCACCACCCTGGAAAGCTTCCAACGATTTCTCGACCTGATAATTATCACCCGAACTTGGGTCTAAGAATCGGTCAATACGCTTGCTGACATGCGGGAAGAAATAATACGCACAGATGATACCAATAATGCCACCTGCAATCATAATCATCACCCACGCGAATGACACCCCAGCTAAAAAGAATTGCAGACCGAACATAACTGAAACGGTCACAGTCATACCAAAATCTGGCTGCATCAGAAGCAGACCAATCACCACCAAATAACTAATGATAGCAATGCGAAACCCGGGGAACCCCGGACTCATATAACGCTCAGAGAAGAACCAAGCACACACCACCGCAAAGGCTGGCTTCATGAACTCTGATGGCTGTAACGACATCCCCATTAACCGGACCCAACGTGTCGCCCCCTTATTCTCAAACCCGATAAAGGGAAGCAGCACCATCAACACCAAGCTAGCAAGCAGCATGATCACCGCGAGCCTGCGTATCGCATGCGATGAAAGCAAAGAGACGAAACACATCACCGCGAGCGCTAGCAGCAAAAACACTTGCTGACGCCCAACAAAATAAAACTCATCCAACCCGATGCGCTCAGCGACCGGAGGGCTAGACGCCGTCACCATAATGGCACCCAAGCACATTAGAAAGATAAGCGCAAAGCAACTTGGGCGATCTACCGTCCACCACCATTTGGCAAACACCGATTGATTGGTACGGTCAAACTGCATCGGCGGTCTCTTCTGCTTGTGTCATTTCATGAACCAACGCGATAAATGCGTCTCCTCGCGCTTCAAAATTTGGATATTGATCGAAAGACGCACAAGCAGGTGCAAGCAATATCACATCGCCCGGCGCTGCATTGGCAACGGTTTGTTTAACCGCTTGCGCCATCTCACCAGACAGAGAATACTCCGCTTTTCCATCGAGCGTTTTAGCGAATTCCCCTGATGCTTCACCGATAAGATACGCATGCTTTACTCGCGGAAAATACGAGCTCAGCGGTTCAATGCCACCCGCCTTGGCAACACCACCAACTATCCAATGAATATTCTGATAGCTCCCCAAAGATCGCGCCGCCGCATCGGCATTCGTGGCTTTACTATCATTCACAAACAGCACGCCTTCATGCTCTGTTACTAATTGCATGCGATGCGCTAGCCCCGCAAAGCTCTCCATACCCCTCGCAATCTCATCATGGCTTAAGCCCACATGCCAACATGCCGCATAGGCTGCTGCCGCATTCTGATGATTATGCTCACCATTCAGCGTCGCAATAGACGAGAGATCATATGCAATTGCATCATCTGATAGCGGATTATGAAGCACCGCATCTTTCACCCAAATCCCTTTCGATGAGGTTTGCGTCGTCATGATCGGAATCACACGGCGATCTTCCTTCGCAATCAGATCACGACACACCGCTTCACTATAGGCATCGTCCACGCCAACAATCGCCGCGTCATGTATTTCCTGACGCTCAAAGATATGACGCTTGGCCGTAATGTAACCATCGATGTCACCATGACGGTCTAAATGATCCGGACTAATATTGAGCAATAGCGCGGCATCAAAACGCGTCGTACGAATAAGATCTAGCTGGTATGAGGAAAGCTCTAACACATAGATACCTTGCTCATTAAGAGGCTCAAGCCCCAAAGCCGCTATCCCAAGGTTTCCTCCCACCTGAACGGTGCGACCTGCCTCACCTAAAATATGCGCAATCAGGCTCGTTGTCGTTGATTTACCATTCGTACCCGTAATCGCAACATACGTCGCATCGGGCTGCGCACGATAAAGCAACTCAACATCACCTACTATTTCTACATTATGTTGTGCAGCAAACTCGACAGCGGCATGCGGCGCGGGGTGCGTGTATGGAACACCAGGCGCTAACACCACAAGCGCAATATCACCCCAATGCCACTCATCCACTGGCAACCAATCTACCTTGTCACCGTAACGTTGCTTCACGGTCGCGGCCGCAGCATCGCCATCATCCCACACGCAGACTTTGGCATCACTTGCCAGCAACGAATCAACGGTGGCAAGACCCGACTTTCCAAGCCCTACCACACCAACATGTTGGCCTTTTAGAAAAGGCAAAGTAATCATCGTAATTTCAACGTGGACAAGCCAATCAGAGCTAAGATCACTGCAATAATCCAAAAGCGAATCACAACAGTTGGCTCTGCCCAACCTTTCTTCTCAAAATGGTGATGAATCGGCGCCATGCGGAACACGCGCTTACCGGTAAGTTTAAAGGATGCCACTTGCACCATCACCGATACAGCTTCCATCACAAATAATCCACCTACAATGGCAAGCACTAATTCATGCTTTGTAATCACACTAATCGCACCAAGCGCACCACCGAAAGACAAGCTGCCCGTATCGCCCATAAAGACCATCGCAGGCGGCGCGTTATACCATAAGAAACCCAAACCAGCCCCGATAATCGCAGCACAAAAAACGGCTAACTCACCCGTGCCGGGCACGAGCGTGATTTGAAGATAACTCGCATAAACCGCATTACCTACAAGGTAAGAGAAAAATGCAAAACAGCCTGCGGCAATCATAATCGGTACAATCGCCAGACCGTCCAACCCATCCGTCAAATTAACCGCATTCGATGCACCGACCATCACAATCAAAACGAATGGCACATAAAACCACCCCAAATCGATCATGACATCTTTAAGAAACGGAATATCTAGATGTGTTTGCATACCTTCCGGTGCGATAGATTGCACCCAAAGCGCCGCCACAATCGCAATCGAAAATTGTCCGGCGAGCTTCAATTTTCCGGGTAGCCCTTTGGTGTTTTTCTTACTGACCTTTAAATAATCATCACCAAACCCAATCAGCCCGTAACCAAAGGTCACGAACATCACAATCCAGACATAAGCACTGTTCCAGTCAGCCCACAGAATCGTCGAAATACCGACCGATAGCAGCATCATCAAGCCACCCATGGTAGGCGTGCCTTTTTTGGTAAGCAGGTGCGATTCTGGGCCATCATCGCGAATTGGCTGGCCATGCGATTGCTTGGTTTTCAACCACCGAATCATCGACGGGCCAATGAGAAAACTGATAATCAGCGCGGTCATAATCGCGCCGCCACTACGGAACGTTAAGTAACGAAAGAGATTGAAAATCTGGTAGTCCTCAGCAAAAGGAACCAGCAGATTATAGAGCATCCAGATCCCCTTTACTTGATAGGGTCGATGCATTTTTGTGAATCGCTTTACTCACTTCACTCATCTTGCTTCCGTTAGACCCTTTCACCAGCACCAAGTCGCGGTGCTGCAATCGTTTAACAACCTTCGGCGCCAACCCCATCGCAGTCGCGTCATAATCGCCACGCATAGACTCTGGCAATGCCTCATACAAATCTTTCATAAATTGCCCTGCCGCAAAGACAAGGTCAATCTGGTTGTTGACGATTGTGGGCACCAAACCAACATGCAAATCACGCGAATCAGCACCTAACTCAAGCATATCACCAAGCACCGCAACGGTACGCACAGGCTGCGAGTCATGATCGCGGATCAGTGCCATCTTCTCAAATGCTGCCTGCATCGAAACTGGGCTCGCATTATACGCATCATCCAACAATCTCAACTGGCCACCTGTTACTTTCAACTCTTCGATTCTACCGCGACCATCTGGCTCGTCGAAATACTCAAGCGCTTGCGCTGCTTTTGGCAGGTCTGCTTCTAGCGCATCAACAATGCCAAGCACTGCCACTGACATCAGCCCCCAATGCTTTCCAATTGCACCTAAACGATAATTCAGACGCGTACCTGCAATCGAAGCATCAACAACAGATTGCGTGCCTTCAATGCCATACTGAATAAGCTGGCACAGCGCATCATCACTCGCACCGAATGACAGCACACGATCTAATCCCATCGCCACTGCGCGGCGCTGCATGCGTTCAAAATGAGGGTTGTCGTAATTAATCAGCGCGACACCAGACTCATGCATGCCTTCGAAGATTTCGCATTTCGCATCAGCAATCGCTTCAACCGATTCAAAGAATTCCAAATGCACAGCATCCACTGTCGTAATGATCGAGACATCAGGCTTCGCCCAGAGCGATAGCTGCTCAATTTCACCAGAATGATTCATCCCCATTTCAATGACAGCAAACTCAACATCTTGCGGTAAGTTCGCAAGCGTTAACGGCACACCTAAATGGTTATTCAGATTTCCTTGCGTCGCATAAACAGAGCCGGTTGCAGACAAGGCAACCTTCAGCATCTCTTTACAACCCGTTTTACCAACACTACCCGTCACACCGACTACTTGCGCCTGCGCACGAGAACGCCCCTGCACACCTAAATCTTGTAGCGCAACTTCTGTATCATCAACCAGCACCAGCTTATCCTCAGAAACACCTTCCGGCTTTTCTGACACGACAGCGGCAACCGCCCCCTTATCGATAGCATCATTGACATAATCATGACCATCAAACCGATCACCTTTGAGCGCAACAAACAAGTCGCCCTCCTTCACGGTCCTACTGTCGATTGTTACACGCGAGACTTCCCAGTCATCAGCGATATTCCCGCGCGTTGCTTGAGCAACTTCACGGGCGGTCCATAGCGTTTTCATAGCGAGCTTAAAGCCTCCTTGATTTCTTCTGCATCGTCAAAATGGTTCGTTTGCTCGCCAACAATTTGATACGTTTCGTGCCCCTTACCTGCAACCAGCAGCACATCACCTTCTTTCAAAGACGATACCGCAGCACGAATGGCCTCCCCACGATCTGCAATCTCCGTTGCATTCGAAACAGCCACCATAATTTCGCGACGAATCGTCGCCGCATCTTCCGTACGAGGATTATCGTCTGTAACGATCACCTCATCCGCAAATTTCTCCGCCACATCTCCCATGAGAGGGCGCTTACCCGGATCGCGGTCTCCACCGCACCCGAACACTACAATCAACCGCCCCTGCACATGATCGCGCAGCGTTTTCAGCACCGACTTCAGCGCCTCTGGCGTGTGCGCATAATCGATAAACATCGGCGCACCTTCAGGATGAATCGCCACACACTCAAGACGACCATCAACATTAATGAGGTTTGGCATCGCCTCGATTGCTTCCTGAGGGCTCATTCCGGAAACAACCGCCAGCGATGCCGCAGCTAGAATATTATAAAGCTGAAATTCTCCATAAAGCGGCAACAAGCAATCAAACGGCACATCAGCAATCGAGCCTTTCACATGCAACCCACGTGGCAGCGCCATGACCGATTCAATTTTTGCAAAATTACCCGCCTTGCCATAACTCAACACCTCTAACTGTTGAGAACGGCACACCGATTCGACCTTCTCAGACCACGCATCATCCGCACACATAACCGCTTTGCGCGAGTTGATGCGGAAGGATGTAAACAACCGCATCTTCGCCGCAAAATACTGGTCCATATCGCGGTGATAATCCAAATGATCTCGGGACAAGTTAGTAAACGCCACCGCTTCTAGATGAGCACCATCCATACGGTGTTGCTGCAGACCATGACTTGACGCTTCAAGCGCAACATGGTCTACGCCAGCCGATTTCAAATCGCTAAGCACGGTAAACAAAGTTACCGGATCTGGAGACGTATTTAATGCGGGATAAGATGCGTCCAGCTGGCTCATATCGCTGCGTAACCCTAACGTTCCAAGCGAGGCTGCCGGCTGACCTCTGGTTTTCCATAGCTGTCGGTAGAATTCGGCGGTTGAAGTTTTTCCGTTTGTGCCTGTTATCGCTACCAAATGTTCTGGTTGTGCATGATAAAAGGCCGCAGCCATTCTGGCTAGAGTTTCTCTGGTATTATGCACAAGAATTGTTGGGATTTTCTGTTGCGATGCAGCGCGATCTTGCACAATCACGATCGCACCTTCCGCAATCGCATCTTCAATATATTCTGTGCCGTCTAGTTTTTCACCCCTGATCGCAACAAACGCCATGCCTTGTTCGACCTTACGCGAATCCATGGTCACGCCACTGACTTCTTCTGGCAACTCTCCAACCACCTCATGAGAGATGGATGCACGCGTCAGCAAATCAATAAGAGACTGCATGCTGGAGCGCTCTTCTTCTACGAGTGCTTCGCTCAATGGCTTCCCTTTCATTTTGCGCAGCAAGCCAAACGCCGTCTGCTTCTTCGCCAGCCTCAAACACAGGCTGCACGCCCATCATAGGCGCAATATGTTTCACAATATTGGCGACCGCCGGAGCCGCAACACTACCGCCCGTCACCAATTCATATTTGTAATTTGCCTGCG
>JALEGK010000019.1 GCA_022763105.1 Rickettsiales bacterium
GATTGTTCAGACGGTTAAGGATGCTTTGGATAAAACAGGTGGCACGGTTGTGGTCAGTAATGGCTGTGATGCAGAGATTAAACACCAATTACAGACGTTAGAATCGCAATCTGACGGGCGATTTTGCTTTATTGAGCATGCCGAGAATAATTTAGCCGCAGCCCAAAATGCGGGAATTGAATATGCGCGTCAGCAGCATTATCGCTTCATTTTATTACTCGATGACGATTCGCAACCAGAAGAAGACATGGTCGCGCAACTCGTTCATGCCTATAATATGGCAGCCGATAAGCCGAGCATTGGGCTGGTTGCCGCACATATGCAAGAGATGGCATCTGAACGTGAAATTCGATATGTGAAGCCTAAATTCGGACTATTCTTCTCTCGTCACTCGATTGCTGAGCATGAAGTGCTTGATGGCGTCCAGCAGGTAATTGCATCGGGCAGCTTGGTTCCCATTGCAGTCATCAATGCTGTTGGGCACATGGATGAAAGCTATGTGATCGATTATGTCGATAAAGAATTTTGTATGCGGCTGAATAGCCAAGGCTATCGCATTTTAGTGGTTGGTAATGCCACGCTTCATCATCGAATTGGTCAGAGCCAAGACCATCAGATGCTGGGCGGTTCTATTACAACGACGAATCATGGGGCTTATCGGCGTTATTACATTGCTCGCAACCGTATGCGTACCATGCTTCGCTATGGTCTTCGGTCTCCAAGCTTTTTTAACTATGAGCTACTATCACTTGGCTATGAGCTGTTTCGCGTGATTGGGTTTGAATCACAGCGCGGACCTAAATTGGTTGCGATGGCACGCGGAATATGGGATGCGTTATGTGGCGTTAGCGGTTATGCCCGCTATGCGGCTTACAAACACAATACTGCATCACCTGTGAAGGATCATGGATAATCTTCCCCAACTCGATCAAAGTGTCGATCTCGTTCAGAAGTTTGTTGAAACGCATATTCTAACAACGGCCAGCGTTGTGCAGATGGGGTGGTTTATTGCTGCTTTAGCCATTAGCTTCCTTATTGCTAAGCGTGCGCAAAAGCCATTCTCTCGCGCGTTTGAAGGCTTTAAGCATTCGAGCTGGAAAACCCTATACCGTGCGATTGAAGCGATTTTAGTGCCACTCTTTTTAATGGTGCTACTGCTACCTTTACCACTGATTGCTGACATGCAGGAGCTTGATAGTCGCGCGACTTCCGTTGTGCTGAACCTGCTTGGCGCGTGGGTCATTATCCGATTCCTGTCTGCATTTATTGAATATACTGGCTTAGCGCGTGCCTTAGCGATTTTCATTTGGTGTATTGCCGCACTCAGAAGTGTGGATTTATTAGAGCCATTCATCAATCAACTTGATGGCTTTGGCTTTATGTTAGGAGAGACACGTATTTCTCCGCTTACCATCCTAAAAGGCTTACTCACCTTTGGTGTCATGCTCTGGTTTGCCGGATTGCTGGCACGTATTAGTGAACGTCAGATTTCGCAAATTTCACAGATTACGCCATCTTTGCGTGTCTTGATCGGCAAGATCATCCGTACCTTCTTGATTATCTTTGCCGTTATTATTGGCCTGAATACGCTTGGTATCGATTTAACCTCACTCGCCGTCTTCTCTGGTGCGATTGGTGTTGGTATCGGTTTTGGTTTACAAAAAGTCGTCTCGAATTTTGTTAGCGGTATTATTCTGCTCATTGACCGCTCGATTAAACCGGGCGATGTGATTGCCATTGATCAGACATATGGCTGGGTGAACAAGCTAAGCGCACGCCATGCATCGGTGATTACGCGTGATGGTAAAGAGCATCTGATTCCGAACGAATTGCTGATTACCGAGCGTGTAGAAAACTGGTCTTATAGTGATAAGAATGTACGGCTGAAAATTCCGGTGGGTGTCTCTTATAATTGCAACCCGCATGAATGCCTGAAGCTGTTGCTTGAAGCGGCTGACGAGACCCCTCGAATTTTGAGTTACCCAAAACCGAATGCTTTGGTGATGGGTTTTGGCGATAGCTCGGTTGATTTGGAATTGCGTGCGTGGATCAATGACCCCGCCAATGGTGTGAGTAATATCACCAGTGAATTATTGCTGAATATCTGGGACAAGTTTCAAGAGCACAATGTTGAGATTCCATTCCCTCAGCGGGATGTGCATATCAAATCTGGTTCTAGCTAATAGATACCTCAGGGGCCGAGCGCATGGCTGGCCGTATAGGCATTTCGGTATACCTGTTCGATTGGCCGGCTTAGGACGGCATCCTCCAATTCTTTACCTTCTAATTGCCCGTCATTGAGTGGCAGAATATGTAACCAGCATTGCGACTCATTGGTTGGTTTCGATTTCAAGTCGGGATCAGAGCGAATATGAAGCTTGCCACTAATATCTCTTAACTGCTCATCACCTGAATAACGGTTATTGTAAAGACCGTGTAGCGCCTCTGCGAAGAATGTCCGCAATACCGGCACTTCTTCAGAACGGAAATTCTTTTGGATGTATTCTTCATCCATTTCCATAACGAATACTTCTTTTACATCACGCTTATTATACGCATTCCCAAGCGCCTGCGATTCTGCCAGAGGTCTGCTCGACAAGCCTTCAACATCGGCATGGATACCCGCATAGACGCGCCCGTCCGCACGCACCACCAACACCGCCTTAATTTTGTGGACCTTGCCTTGAGACAAGGCATCCTGATGTTCCACGCAGGTGTTCTTGATCATATTGCTTAGATATTTATTCACGCGCTCTAATGTGTAGCCGTTTTTTCCATCACCTAGATCTTCTAGTAACGGCACGCGCGCTGTATCGCCGCGCCCTAAGATGTCTCGAATTTCATTGGCGCTTCCTTTTTGTACGGCTAGCGGCTTGGGAAGCTCGCCATCGCGCATGTAATCTAGGCCTCGGCGTATCACTTGCTGCCAGTGCTGTCCGTCATATTCACCGTGACGTTTCATACCAATTTTATAGGTTGGACTAAGATTGCTCATCTCCATAGCAAAGGCTTTGCCTTCTTCACCATCGGCAGAAATATCCGCACGCACTTCATCAGACCGGTCTACAAGATCCATCTGCGCTTCTTTTCCGGGGCCGTATTTTTCGGGTAAGTAAGGTACAGAAACAAACACCGCGTTACTATTGATGAAGCGATCATTGGTTAACTCCTCACGACAGGTGCCGCATGGCAGCGCATGTGCTCCTTCGGGGCCCTTTCTATCCATCGTGATATAGGTTTTGGTTACTTTAAATTGGTCAACTCCGACATTGCCTTTGAGCATGGCTATGCCATTTGCTTCTGCACAAAAGCGTTGCGTTGCCGATCTTGGGTCTGCATTCACCGTAATGTACATGCGATGTCGAGGGTTTTGCTTGTCACGCATGTCAGTAATAATATGCGCGGCGGCTGTTTTGGTTTGGCTTCTGTCATCATAGCCCATTGGGATTTTGTAATAGAGCGCCTTGAGCGCTACATTCAGCTCATCTTGTTTCGAAAGATGAAGCTCATCTAGCGTCGCTTCTGTTAGATTTTCATTGTCATTATCCGAGAAATCTTGCGCATCGGGATTGGCTCGCTGCCCACGGAAGAAACGCACCTGCCAGCCATCGGTATAGATGTGAATTGGTTGCGACTGGTCACCCTCAGATGGGGTGAATGTGTCTACAAACCGAAGCGCTTCACCATGATATATTTTGTTTGCCATAATTATCCCGTGCCTTTAACACATGCTAATATTAAAGCACTGAGATAACGTTATAAATAGCTGTTTTAAAACTTCATCCAGCTGTCATATATGCGTGATTAGGGCAGCATGCTTTTAAGCTCGTATAAGAGCTCAAGCGCTTGTTTTGGCGTCATATCATCAACAGAAGATTCTTTTATTTTTTCTTCTATTTCAGAAGGTTCCGCATCGGCAACAGAATTGCTTTGCTGGAAGAGTGGCAACATATCGGTGGTTTCGGACAATATTTTAGCCTCATTACCTGATTCGAGCGTTTTTAACAGATGTTTGGCCCGATTCGTGACATCGGCAGGCAATCCGGCTAATTGGGCTACATGAATGCCGTAAGAGCGGTCTGCAGCACCTTGCGCCACTTGATGGAGGAACACGACCTCGCCCTTCCATTCTTTGACCTGCATGCGATAGCTTGAAAGCGCAGCCAGCTCTTCTGAAAGTGCGGTTAGCTCATGATAATGGGTGGCAAATAGCCCACGACATTGGATGCTATTATGCAAATATTCAACCACGGCCCATGCGATAGACAAGCCGTCATGGGTTGCGGTTCCTCGGCCAATTTCATCTAAAATCACCAATGATTTTGGCGTCGATTGATTGAGAATCGTCGCCGTCTCGACCATTTCCACCATAAAGGTAGAACGTCCGCGCGCGAGGTCATCAGCAGCCCCCACACGGCTGAATAGGCGGTCGATGATGCCGATTTGTGCCTCATCTGCTGGCACATAGCTTCCCATTTGCGCGAGGATCGCAATCAGCGCATTCTGACGCAGAAAGGTACTTTTACCTGCCATATTCGGGCCGGTAAGCAGCCACAGTTTTTGGTTTTCTGATAGATCGCAATCATTACCAATAAATCGCTCTGACTGGGTACGTACCGCCTGCTCTACCACCGGATGGCGACCATTCTTGATGTTAAACACATTTGAATCATCGACTTGCGGGCAGCAATAATTTTCTGATTCTGCCAACTGGGCAAGCGCGCAAATCACATCGCAATTGGCAAGCGCCCGTGCGGCTTTGGTAATTTCGTCTGCCTGTGATTTAATGCGTTCTAGTAATTCCTCAAATAGCTGAAGCTCTAGCTGCAAAGATTTATCCGCAGCTTCATGAATTTTACGTGCGACATCGTTTAACTCGGTGGTGGTGTAGCGCAAATTATTGGCGAGCGTTTGGCGATGAATGAAGAATTCAGGCACCTTGCTTTCATGACTTGCTGTCACGTCGATGAAATAACCCAACACGTTATTGAATTTGATTTTCAGCGTGCTAATGCCGGTATCATCGGCATAACGCTTTTGCATGGTCGCGATGATCTGTTTCGATTCATCACGTAGGTTACGTAACTCATCGAGGTCTGCGCGGTAGTCTTTGCGGATAAACCCGCCGTCACGCGCCATCAGCGGCAATTCATCTGCCAGTGCGGCTTTGAGCGTATCAATCAGCGCCTCATGGTTGGCGAATTCTTCGATCCAGCCATTCACTGATGCCGGAACGGAAGCCGCAAAATCTGGATCTTGCTGCTGATTTTGAATCAGGGATTTAATCTGAACGGCTTGGGCTAGCCCTTTGCCAATCGCCTGCATATCTCGCGGGCCGCCCCGCCCTAAGCACAGACGTGATAGAGCGCGCTCTATATCGGGTGTTTCCGATAAGCATTCGGTAATTGAGTTATGCAGCGAAGAATGGCCTAAGCACCATGCAATCCCCGCTTGGCGTTCCTTGATGAGTGCGAGATGACATAATGGAGCCATCAGCCAATTGGCTATCAGGCGGCCTCCGGCAGAGGTTTTGGTGCGATCGATGACGCTCAGCAAGCTACCACGTCTTGTGCCGGATAGCGTGCTGACCAATTCAAGGTTGCGTCTGGTCGCCGCATCGATGACCATTGCATTAGCGGCCTGCTCTTTGGTTGGGATATCTAGACGTGGCAAACTATCGATCTGGGTGAGTTTGACATATTCGATCAGCGCACCACATGCCGCAATGTCGGATGCGGTGTAATCGCCTAACCCTTCGAGCGAGAATACCCCGAAGAAACTTTTGAACGAATGTTCAGTTTTATTGAGAGAGAATTGGCTGTGAGGCTGTATATTCAACAGGTCTGTGTATTCTTGTGTAATGCCAGAACAACGTGCATCTTCCAATATGGCATCGGAAATGAGCAACTCTTTCGGCTCGATTCGCGCGATCTCAGCCATGAGCTGTTCTGGCGCGCTATCGCTCACATAGAATGCGCCTGTAGAGATATCGAGCCACGCAATCGACCAACAGCCTTTTGCTTCTGCAATTGCAGCAAGATAATGCGCACGGTCTGGTGCTAGCAAAGCATCTTCTGTGATGGTGCCAGGCGTGACAATGCGCACAACATCGCGGTGCACTACCGCCTTGTGCCCTGCCCGTTTCTTCGCTTCTTCTGGTGTTTCGAGCTGCTCGCAAATCGCCACTGTGCGCCCCGATGCGATGAGTTTTTGCAAGTACATTTCATGTGAATGCACAGGCACGCCGCACATTGGGATGTCTTCGCCGCCATGTTTTCCACGTTTTGTCAGTGCGATATCGAGGATTTCAGCGGCGTCTTCGGCATCTTCAAAGAATAGCTCGTAAAAGTCTCCCATGCGGTAGAAAAGCAAGGCTTCTTCGTGGTTTAGCTTGATTTGAAGAAATTGCTTCATTGCCGGGGTGGCGTCGTCAAGCGAACGTGATGATGCTGTAGCCCTAGGATTTCCTTGCATTTTTGCTGCGCTGCAACGTGCGTTTTCGCTTTGCATTTCGTTTTCTGTAGCTATAGTCGTCGCTTTCAAAGTGGCCTCTATCGTGGGAATAGCGGGTATTTAATAAAGGATACGGGACAGGAAATGAGTAGAGAAAAAGTAACAGATGTGAATATTAAAATCACCGATGATGATGCGCTGTATTTCCACAGCAAGGGTCAGCCGGGAAAATTGGCGATCAAGGCAACTAAGCCTCTCTTAACCCAACGTGATTTGTCACTAGGCTATTCGCCGGGTGTTGCTGTCCCTTGTGAGCGCATCGCGAAAGACGAAGATGCGGCTTATGATTACACCGCAAAAGGTAACTTTGTTGCTGTTATCTCTAACGGTACTGCGGTGCTCGGCCTTGGTAAACTTGGCGCACTGGCTTCTAAACCCGTCATGGAAGGTAAAGCGATTCTGTTTAAGCGCTTTGCGGATATTGATGGGATTGACGTGGAAGTTGATACCACGGATGCCGACGAATTTATCAATGCCGTCAAGCTTATCTCTCCTACTTATGGTGGTATTAACCTAGAGGACATCGCTGCTCCTGATTGCTTTATCATTGAGCAGAAGCTGAAAGAACTGTGCGATATACCTGTATTCCACGACGATCAGCACGGTACCGCGATTATTGCTGCTGCGGGTATTATCAATGCGGCTGACATTACGGGCCGTAAAATTTCAGACCTTAAAGTGGTGGTGAATGGTGCTGGCGCTGCGGGTATGTCTTGCCTAGAGCTACTGAAGACCATGGGTGTGAAGCATCAGAATGTGTTCTTGTGTGACCGCAGCGGTGTTGTTTATGAAGGCCGTACCGAGTCGATGAACCAATGGAAATCTAAGCACGCGGTTAAAACCAAAAAGCGCAGCCTGCTTGATGCTATGACTGGTGCAGACGTATTCTTGGGTCTATCGGTTGCGGGTGCCGTTGATAAGAAAATGGTGAAAGCGATGGCGAAGAATCCGATTATCTTCGCGATGGCAAACCCAACCCCAGAGATTATGCCAGAAGAAATTCTGGAAGTGCGCAAAGACGCGATCATCGCGACGGGACGTTCTGATTATCCGAACCAAGTGAATAATGTGATGGGTTTCCCATACATTTTCCGTGGCGCTTTGGATGTACGCGCAAAAGAAATCAACGAAGAGATGAAACTAGCGGCGGCTGAAGCACTTGCCATGCTAGCGCGTGAAGATGTGCCAGAAGAAGTATCTGCTGCTTATTCAGGACGTGAGCTTAAATATGGTCCGGGCTATATTATTCCTGCACCGTTTGACCCTCGTCTTATTACCACGGTTCCGGTTGCAGTGGCAGAAGCCGCTATGGAAACTGGCGTGGCTCGTAAACCAATTCAGGATTTCGAGGCATATAAACAAGAGCTATCGGCTCGTCTAGACCCGACAGCGAACAGCCTGAATCAAATCTTCGATAAGGTAAAAGCGAATCCACAACGCATTATCTTTGCAGAGGGTGAAGAAGAGAAGACCATTCGCGCGGCGATTCACTGGCGCGATAATGGTTACGGACAGCCAATTCTGGTTGGTCGTGCGGATCGCATTCATTCGACCATGCGTCAGATTGGCTTGAAGAAAACTGAAGATGTTGAGATTGCTAACGCCGCTGTTAGCCCACATGTACAAGAGTATATCGACTTCCTGTATGACAAGCTTCAGCGTCAGGGTTTCATCTACCGTGATATCGTTCGTATGGTGAAGAATGATCGTAACATCTTTGCGTCATGTATGCTTGCTTGCGGTCATGGTGATGCGATGATTACCGGTCTAACCCGTGGCTATAACCGTGCGCTAGAGAATGTCTGCCGTGCGATTGGCCCTAAGGATGGTGAGAACCCGTTTGCCACGACCATGATGGTGTCTAAGCACCGTACTGTGTTTATTTCCGATGTGGCTGTACAAGAGCTACCAAGCGCTGAAGAGCTGGCTGATATTGCAGAACAAACCGCGATGAAGGCGAAGCAGATGGGCCACGAGCCTCGCGTCGCGTTCTTGTCTTACTCTAACTTCGGTAACCCGATGAAAGAGAAGTCTCAGCGTGTACGTGATGCGGTTAAGGTGATGGAAGGTCGCAATGTCGACTTTGAATTCGACGGTGAAATGGCCGCTGATGTAGCGCTCAATAAAGAGCTATTATCACTTTACCCATTCTGCCGCTTAAGCGAGCCAGCAAACGTACTCGTTATGCCTGCGCTTCACTCTGCTCACATTGCTTCTCGTCTTCTTACTGAATTGAGTGACGGTGTGAATATCGGCCCAATCCTATGTGGTCTAGAGAAGCCGGTACAGATTGTTCAGATGGATGCATCTGTGGCTGATATCATTAACTTAGCAGCCATTGCATCGATTGATGCGATTGATAAAAAAGGCCCAGTGCCACAACCTAGCGCAAAACGCAATAAGCCTAAGGCTGGCACGAAGACAGCTCGAAGCAAAACGCAAAAACGTCCGGTAAAGAAAGCTGCGACAACAAAAGCGACTGCTACAAAAACGAAGAAGTCTTCTGCCAAAAAAGCGACTGCTAAAAAAGCCCCAGCAAAGAAGAAAGCGCCGGCTAAGAAAGCATCTGCCGCTAAAAAAAAGGCTAGTTAAGCCTTAGTCAATTATTTGGGATTAGTTAGAGGCCTGGTTGAGTTTTTCCTCATACCAGGTCTCTCCGATCTCGATTTTCTCGCGACCTTTAGAGACACGCCAGTCATTGCTATCACGCAAACTATAGATGCATCCACAATATTGCTGCGCATAGAAACTCTCGCGTTTGGCAATGTCATACATGCGGGCACCGCCGCCATTTTTGCGCCAATTATAGGTCCAGTATTCCACACCATCATAATGCTCGGCTGCTCTGATGCCGCAATCATTGATCTGGTCCATATTCTTCCAACGAGAAATACCCAGCGATGAAGTAATAATCGGGAAGCCATTCTCGTGTGCATAAAGAGCGGTACGCTCGAAGCGCATGTCAAAGCACATGGTACAACGCACACCGCGCTCTGGCTCGTGCTCCATGCCTTTGGCACGTGAGAACCAGTTTTGCACATCATAATCTGCATCGATGAAGGGAATACCCATTTTCTCTGCGAAGCGAATATTCTCTTCCTTGCGAATGTTATATTCTTTGAGCGGATGAATATTGGGATTGTAGAAGAATATATGCAGATCAATGCCGTTGGCTAGCATCTGCTCCATCAGCTCGCCCGCACAAGGCGCACAGCATGAATGCATGAGGACCTTATTCTCGCCATTTGGCGGAGTCAGGTCGATATGCTTGGCGACTTCCATTGCGCCATCTTGCTGTAGAGTCATAGTCATGTGGTGGGTTATGCGGGAAATTTAGTGTAAAATCAAGTGTTAGGTAACTGACGCAACCGCTTTGTCTTTTTCTACTTCTACTTTTGCCACTTGCTGCGTTTCAACAGCGCCAGCCGCTTCCTTACCGTCAGTTTCCGTACCGGCATTTTTTAGTGCCTGACCAGCATCTGCGGTTTGTAGTTTTGGATCTTTAGCACCGTCTTTACCGTTATTATCATTGGTGGCTATCTGTCTCGCATCTTGTGCAACCACACCATCAGCCACCGCTTTTTTACCTAACGCTTGCAGTTTCTCATCTTCTGTCAACGGTGCTTGAGTCGCAACAATATGCCCCGTTACCGTTACTGCTGTTCTCTTTGTTTCGCCAACGCTACCAGTACCTAGCTCAGCTTTTTCTAGCTCTTTTGCTCTTTCCTGCTCGATGCGCTCCATCTCAGCCTTGGTTTCTTTCGCTGCCTGTTTCAGATAATAACCTGTCACCAGCGTCTGATTACCGTTCGCCTGCTTAATCAATGTTTTCGCAAATAAATATTGTTCAGCTAATTGCTTGTCACCCTCTTGAATGGCTTTTGGGTCGCTGCCAGTAAAGCGCTCATACGCCGCTTTTGCTTCGGCATAATTTCCTAGCTTTTGCTCTAATCGCGGTGCTGATTTCGCGTCTACAGGTACATCAACAGCAAGTTTCGTAGCATCTAAATCGCCATACATGCCGAACCAATCTTTTTCGGTTCTACCTTGTAAAACCTCAAGGTTAGGCTCAATTCTCTCTTGTTTAACCTGCTGCGCCACTACTTTTGCCAAATTAGTATAGAATTGATCAGCGTCCATTTCTTGACTTAGTGCGCTGTCCATCGCAGGAACTTGTATACCATACTCTTCTTGTAATTTTCCTAGGATCATCGAATCAATTGCCTTGGTCACATGCGCGCTAGATAAAGCTTTCAGGCGCTCTAAATCTACTCCATTCAGTTCAGAGTCTGCGGAAAGTTTGCCAAACACTGAGTCCATCAGGCGCTCTTTCGTGCCATCTACTACCTTTTTGTTTCTCTCGAATGCCTCACCTTTCAGCTTCGCAATCGTCTCTGGCATAATGAGTGGGTTTTTTTCTCTTAATTTATCGATTGCAGCGATTTGAGGATTAGAACGACCAAATGCTTCTGGATTTTTCAGGAAACTAATAGAAGCGGCATCCACAAATGCCATCCTTTTAATTTCATCTGTACTCAATTCCGTATCTTCCATAATGAACGTGTAGTCCATGAGTAATTCTTTATTGAGCGTTTCGAGCTCTGATTTAATAATATCCTGATATTGTGCACTCAGTTCATCTGGCGCATATTTTACGAATACTGCCTTAGCTTCTCTTAGTTTTGCATCAACAATCATTGGGCTGAGAGGGTTGCCATCTTTTTCTGCGGCACGAATATTTTCCATTAATTCTTGTAATGCCACACGCTGAGGTCTGATGTGGGAATATCTCTCCATGTGGTCAGGGTTCATTGGGTCATAATCGATCAGAGATAGTTGTAACTGCATTCCAGCGATCTGGCGGATGCTTTCATTTTCACTACCCAACCCTGTAACGACGTCTTTGAACGTTTGGATGCGCTCATCTTTTTGCTCTGACGTAAGAGTTGTTTGCACAAAGGGTCTATTACGCTCAATATCGACCAATTTACCCATGTATGCACGCGTCGCATCATCTAACGCTAATTGCGCATCGGCTCCAGGCTTCTTCGTACCGGTTGCTTTACTCAGCGCTGCACGTTTTTCATCGGTCAGAAGAAGATTAAGCTCCTGCAACTTAGCCAGACGTGCATTAATCACATCTTCGTGTGTTGCTTGCACCTTAATATCACCAAATTCTTTGCCTTCTGCCTTTGCTTTTTCTTGTGCTTTTTTTGTCAATTCTTCACTTAGAGTATTAGTATCGATCGCAAAAATCTCGTTGGTAATACCCCAGCCGAGTTCTTTATCCTGCTGCATAGCAATGGTGAAGCGTTCCATCTTAGCTCTGAGCTGGATGTACTGACCGTAAATAGCCAAATCACCATTGAGTGATGGATCTGCATAATCAAATCTGCTCGTTTTACGCAGAACAAAATTTCGTCTATCACCGCCATCAATCAAGTCTATCTGATACTCTTGAAGCTGTCGCTCTACTATCGCGCCATACTCACGACTTAATGGATCTGCAGCTTTGAGTTCTGCCTCTAGCTTAGCATCCACTAATTCCAAGTCTTTCATGATATTGGCTGCCAGCACTGGATTATTGATAGCAATAAACTGCAAGGTTTCAATTTTTGAACGGGCACTGTTGATGATTTGAGTGAAATCACTTGTCTCTCCTCTAGCAACCCCCAACAATTGCTGATCGGTAATTTTCATTTCAGGGTTTCTGGAGCGATCAAGCAGCAATGCCGCCATAGCTGTGTTCGGCTTAATAATACCTAGAGACTCTGCGCGGAAGTTCTTAAGGTCACGCAGTGCTTGCAGCTCTTCAACTTGCGCTTTTAAGGTTTCTGAAGTGCTATCATCGACCCATTCTATAGACTTTTTATGAAGCAACGCATCAAGTTTACTCTTAAAATCGGTTAGGCCCTGTTCTTTACCAACCGCAGCTAGTTCTTGAGCATATTTTTGATTAACCAGCTCTTCTCGTTGCGCAATCAAGCTGGTTAATTCATCAGAGAGCACCTGCCCCTGACCCAGTTCTTTACTCACATCTTGCTTAGGATCAAAGGTCGTGTTGACACTACCGCGATTCGTTTGATCAACCGTTCCCATTAGCATCTGCATACCCGCAACAGATTCTGCTTCTAACCTTGCAATCTCTTGACGGTATTTTAGAATATCTGGGCTTTCCCACGGATTAGCTTCGATTTTCTCTTCATCATATTTCGCTTTTAGCTTCTGAAGCTCTGCACGCATTTCAGCTTTTTTCTGATCAATCTGAACGCCATTTTCGAGCATTTGTATCAGCACTGCATCGCCGATAACTTTGCGATCTTTATCGGTCAGCTTTTTAGGGTCATACGACTCGCGATATGCTTCACTTAATTCGCCTTGAACTTTTGCTGGTAGTGCTTTGATTATTTGCGGATCAAGCTTTACAGCAAAATCCGGCCGCATAGTCGCACCAATAAATTTTCTGGCGACCATCTCAGCGCCAATGTCAGATTTAAGGGTATTGCCTTTGTCATCAGTGAGAAGGAATTTTTTGTCTTTCATGAATTGGATGCGCTCATCTAAAGATTCTTTCGACACCAATTCAGTCAGAAGGTGGCCACCATATTCTTTATCCATTGCCATGCCGGTAAGCATCGATCTAAATGCGGGTGTCGCCGCATTAAGTTTACCCAACTCATAGGCTGCGACTTTTCCTCGTAATTCTGCTGTTTCTGGTCCTTCGGGCTTCCAGGTGAGGTCTTCTAAAGCGCGCTTATACTCTGCTTCATTCGCGAAGGTATTTGGTAGATTATTGAAATCTAAATCTGCAAGCGCTGTGAAGATAGGAGCTCTGATCGTTTCCCAATTTAGATTATCATCTCGAAGTTTATCAATATCGATTGGTGGCTCAAGCGACTTAAGATAAGATTTTAGCGCTGCAGCGTTTTGAGGTGCCATACCTTCCAACTGACGAATCACACCTTGCTTTGAGTCTACATTGATGCGGCGCATCTCTCTTTGATGCTCTGGTGATGATATGAGAAAATTGATTTGGTCTTTTACGGTCGTGTCGTTAGGCGTTCGGCCAACACGTTTGTCGGATAGAATTTTTGCCAACTCATCTGTCATTACACCGTTGGTTAGTTTTAAATAACGCTCTACAGCCGGGCCATAAGTCTCGTTTGCTATCGCTTCGTTTCGTTGATAATGCTTGGCTTGAACCGTACCCTCTACCATCCGTGCATTTAGCTCTGCCGCCAATTCAGGGTCTCTCTTTAACAACTCCACTTGCTTAGCAATTTCTGCTTTAAACGTATTTAAATCGCCCTTTTGAAGATCTGTAATCAGCGCATCAACATTTGCTCTTTCGCCTTGCTTACCAATTTTATGCATCATATACATTTGAGCATCTTTGTTTTCTCTAATGTATTTGGCTAACTCTTGTAATTGAGGGTTCTTATTCTTCTCTCCCGTTATATCCATAATAGTTAGAAGCGCATCCAATCGGTCTTTTGGGGTGTGCTGGTTAGGTGTTTTCTCAGCTATCTCTAACGCTTTATCGGCAACTGCTTTACCAAATGCCTTCAAAGGCCCTCGGCCAGCAATATCCATGCCTGCGAATTTTGAAGCCATTTCGTTTCTGCCTTCAAATATATCATAGGCAAAAAGCATCTGACGCTCACCGGAGGTTAGTTCCCCACGTTCTTTTCCACGCAATTGCTCAATGTATTTTAAATTGTGCGCCAACAATTCTGTCGCATTCATCGCTTTAGTGGAGATTGCATTGGCTTGGTCATTCGTTGTTTTTTCTGCATAGCCTTCAGGCTTAGGGCCGTTACCTTGTAAGTAGAGGCGATACGCGTCTAATTCAGCACGAACATCTTCTGGAAGCTTCGCAAATAGCGATGGATCCTTCTTCAGATCCTCTAGAGATAAACCACCTTTCTCTAACGCTTGTGTAATAGACTTCATTACGCCTGGAGATGCATGTAGATCTCTAAATTCTTTCAGATCTTTATATCGCTCATCCGTAGGGAACAAAATTCCGCGGTAGAACACACCAGCACTTAAATGGCTGTATGTTTGCGCTGTTCTATCAAAACCTCTCAGTGCTGCTTGATCACCAGGGTTTTGTTGTAATGCTTTGAATGACTTGATTAACCCATCATTACTTAAAGCGTTCGTGAAGTTAGTTTTCAATAAATGTTCGATGCGTGTGCGTGCCGGGTGATTTGGATTGCGCTCAATGAATTGCTCCAGCTCGCGTCTAAATTCAGCCGCTTTAGCTTTTTGAGCATCAGAATGTGGGTTTTGCTCAATTGTTTTTAGGTCGGCTTTAACACGACTGTTTCCAGCCATACCGCGCGCTGTTTTATCTACAACCACTCCGCCTAGCTGAGGATCATCTTTCATCAGCTTATCTAGGTCAGGATCAGTCGTAATAGTTTGTGAAATACGTCTTTGATCATCACGGGTTGTAATGGTTTGACCCGTTGTTCTATTGATATCTTCTAAACGGCCTGAAATGAGACGACGCATTTCGTCACCATCCAGCGTGTTACCCTGACGCTCATAGATGTTGTTCATCTCGCGAACAAATTCATACTGCTCGTAATCTTGGTAGATACCAATCTTTGCATCGCCGATATCTAAGCCAACTTCGTGGTTAGCCGCAGAGATGGCCGCATCGGCACCAACTTTAATTCCCCTGATAGCCTCTAGCGCCGCAGCTGTCGTCATTCTTCCAGATTGTAACTGTTGAATAATTCCATGCGCTTCACGGATGCGCTCCATCAACTCGCCTACTGCCGCATGTGATGGTTCACCAATACCGCCTAGCTCAGCTTGTACTCTTCTGATCTCACTCTGAAGCTCAGAGATAACCCCTTTAGCCTGCTCAATCCCTTCCAGAGCCGCATTGCTCGTATCAAACGAAGCCTGCTCCTCTAAGCTTGTTTTTTGTTTTTCTGCAAATTGATTGATATCTTCCAGAGAACGGCTAAGTGAATAGAAACGCAGGAGCGCTTCTTTTTGATCAGACGTAATTTGCTTATCCAGCTTACCCTCATCCATCAGGTACTGAATAAAACCTAGTCCATCTTTTTCGTATTTCGACATTCACTTTCCTCTGGATACACTTATCCCTACTATGGACTATAGCAGTGATATGTTACGATTGTATTACAAGAGGGCAGAAATATTTGAAAAATAAGAAAAAAACCGCTTTTTCGTTAACCTTTTGTTAACTTTTACGCGCTGCAACATGGCCTGTTAAGAAAAATTTAATAAACAGACGTTTCAATCACTTAGTTTTGCTAGCCGAAAAAATCGAATCGCATGGGCTACGATACAAGCGATATTTTGTTAACTATAATCGCTCAACATTGTTTACCAGATTTTGGCCGCGCATGGTCGCGATAATATTATCGAGATGGCGTGCATTTCGCACCTCAATATCGAGCAATAATTCGAAGAAATCATTCGAGCGGTTGATGATTTTCATATTGTTGATATTGCCCTCTTCCTTGGCAATGATATTAGCAATCGTTGCGAGCGCTGCTCGCTGGTGTGACAGCACCGCTTTGATTCGCCCAACATGCAGATCATCGTGATTGCTGGAATGATCCCACGCAATATCAATCCATTTCTCAGGTGAGTCCGAGTAATTCTCGAGCGTTTCACAATCCATCGTGTGTACGGTAATGCCCTTACCAGTCGCCACGATGCCCACAATTTTATCGCCGGGAATCGGGTGACAACACCCTGCATAGTGAATTGCCATACCCGGTATAAGCCCTTTGATCGGCATGGCGTGCTTTTCGTCACGCGTTGCTTTCTTACGGAATTTTGCGAGTGAGAATGGGTTTTTAAAGCCAGCCTTCTCAGAACGTTGTGTATGAAAGACCGCATCAAAGACCTGATTGCGGTTGATAATCCCCTCGCCCACTTCGGCGTATAAATCATCGACCGTTTTCTTTTGAAAGATGCCCAATGCTGGCTCTAACATTTTGTCTTTCAAATCCTCGCCTTCTTGTTTGAAGGTTTTGGTTAGAATGGCCTTACCAAGATTGACATACTCGCTGCGCTGCTGAGAACGGATAAAGCGACGAATTTCTGAGCGCGCCTTACCGGTGACCACAAACCGCTCCCATGTTGGCGACGGGGTTTGGTTCTTCGCGGTAATGATCTCAACCTGATCACCATTCTTGAGTTGGTATTTGAGCGGTACAATCCGGTTATTGACCTTTGCGCCTACGCAACGGAACCCCACCTCAGAGTGGACTGCGAAGGCAAAGTCTACAGGTGTGGAGCTGCGCGGCAGTGCGATGATGTCCCCTTTGGGTGAGAAGCAGAACACCTGATCGTGGAACATTTCCATTTTGGTGTTCTCTAAAAACTCTTCTGTTCCTTCTGACTGATCGAGGATATCCACCAGTTCGCGAATCCAGCGGTAATGCTTGGTGTCGAAATCATCCGCGTTCTTTTTCTGCTTATAAGACCAGTGGGCTGCGACACCATATTCAGCGATCTCATGCATATCATGGGTACGAATCTGAATTTCGATTCGCTGCTGATTCGGCCCGATCACCGAGGTATGAATCGATTGATAGCCGTTGATCTTAGGGGTTGAGATATAGTCTTTAAATCGCCCCGGAATGGTGTGGTATTTCTCGTGAATAACACCAAGCGCCTGATAGCATTCCGGGATGGTGTCCACAATCACACGGAAGGCAACAATGTCACTCAGCTCTTCGAAGGTGACGTTCTTGCTCTCCATTTTGCGCCAGATGGAGTATGGCTTTTTCTCGCGGCCAATCACTTCCGCCGATAAAACGCCCGCACTATGCATCATCTTGGCGATCTGGTCGCCCGCTTTTTTCACTTTGGTTTTATCTTTGCGGCGCAAGTAATCGAGTCGGTTGATAATCGATTCGCGTGCATCAGGAAATAGCTCACGGAATGCGAGGTCTTGCAGCTCCTCTTTCATGCGGCGCATGCCAATGCGCTCTGCGAGTGAGGCGTAGATATCGAGTGTCTCACGTGCGATGCGCGCACGTTTTTCAGGCTTTTTGATGTAGTGCAACGTTTCCATATTGTGCAAACGGTCCGCCAGCTTTACGAGCAGGACTCGTAAATCTTCAGACATTGCCACCAGTAATTTACGGAAATTCTCTACCTGTTTCGTCGATTCGGATTTGATCTCTAAGCGATTCAGCTTTGTCACACCATCGACTAGCTGCATGACCTCATCGCCGAATAAATCTTTGATTTCATCAAGCGTTGCATCGGTATCTTCGACTGTGTCGTGCAACAATGCTGTGATGACAGTTTTTTCATCTAGGCGGTAACGGGTGAGTTTATATGCCACCTCAACAGGGTGCGAAATATACGGATCGCCGGAAGCACGCATTTGCGAACCGTGTTTTTGCATGGCATATACATAGGCGCGGTTGATAGCATCTTCGTCAACGCTTGGGGCGTATTCTTTTATTGCTTCAACCAGCTCCATCTGGCGAATCATAGCTTTACTCTCCTCTCACCAATATAGGTGAAAAGATGCATAAATAAAATGAAGAGATGGGTTTTAGTCGTCTACTTCGACATTATCTTCGATGAAAGACATACCGCCAGAGTAATTCGTACCAAATGGATCTTGCTCCAGGAATGAGCCAGTATCTTCGAATAGGCCGCCTTCTTCGTCAGAAAGGGCTGATTCGTTGTCGATACGATCATTTTTGTCGAATTCGTATTGCTTCTGGTAGCTCTGGACGATCTCTTCCTGAACGAGTTCGCGATCAATGGTCTCATCAGCGATTTCACGTAGTGACACAACCGCATCTTTATCGTTATCGCGCTCTACCGTTAAAGGCGAACCGGATGCGATCTGCTTCGCGCGTTGAGCGGCGGTAATCACCAGATCAAAGCGGTTCGGGATGTTTACAATGCAGTCTTCTACCGTTACGCGTGCCATAGTTGCTCCATATTCAAGCGGTTTGTGAACGCGCTATTTAGTCGATTTTAAGCCTTAAAGGCAAGTAAAAATAACGTTTTTTCTGGAAAAACTTGTGAGGCTTCGTTAGATTCCGCATCAAGTATGAGGTAAGGTTACGAATGGCAGAGATACACCCACTCAAAAAAGACACTGATAGCAAGCTTGCTAAGCCTGATTGGATTCGGGTTAAAGCCCCTGTATCAAAGGGTTACACCGAAACGCGCGATTTGATGCGCGAGAAAAAGCTGCATACGGTATGCGAAGAAGCTGCCTGCCCTAACATTGGCGAATGTTGGGAGCAAGGCCATGCGACCGTCATGATTTTGGGTGATACCTGCACCCGTGCCTGCGCCTTTTGTAATGTTAAAACCGGCGTTCCAATGAGTGTTGACACCGACGAGCCACGCCATCTGGCAGAAGCGGTTGGTTCGCTGAATCTCAAGCATGTTGTTATCACCTCGGTGGATCGTGATGATTTAGAAGATGGTGGCGCGAATCAATTTGCGCAATGTATTGAATATCTGCGCATGACTGCGCCTGATACGACCGTTGAAATTCTTACCCCTGATTTTCAAAAGAAACCAGGTGCGATTGAGATTATCGTGAAGTCGAAACCAGATGTGTTCAACCACAATATAGAGACCGTGCCGCGCTTATATCGTGAGATTCGCCCCGGTGCGCGTTATTTCCATTCGCTGTCCATTCTTCAACGTGTGAAAGAGCTGGATCCATCAAGCTTCACCAAATCTGGCCTGATGGTTGGGTTGGGTGAGACGAAGGAAGAAGTGATTCAGGTCATGGATGATCTGCGTGCAGCGGATGTTGATTTCATCACGATTGGTCAATATTTGCAGCCAACTCCGCGTCATGCGGCTGTTGATCGCTATGTTACTCCAGATGAATTCCGCTATTATGAGCGCATGGCTCGTGCAAAAGGTTTTCTGCAGGTGGCCTCTTCTCCACTAACCCGTTCGTCGTATCATGCGGGTGATGATTTCGTGGAAATGCGCAAAAACCGACTGGAAAAATTAGCGAACGAATCCTAATGCCAGCCCATCAGGAAACCTCGTCCTTTCCCTTTCAAACACAGCAGCTTTACGAGCTAGTAGAGGATGTTGAGAAATACCCTGAATTTCTGCCGTGGTGCCGTGCTGCGCGTATTTTAGAGCGCACCGATAATGTGTTTACCGCCGAGCTGGTCATTAGCTTTAAGGGTTTTTCTGAGAATTATACTTCGCAGGTGATTTGCCATGCGCCGCGTGGCCCACATGAGCCGTGCCGTATCGATGTCGGGCTGGTGCGTGGTCCGTTTCATCACCTCACCAATCACTGGATTTTTGAGCCAGATGGTGAAGGCAGCACCATTCATTTCTCGGTTGATTTTGCCTTTAAATCGAAAATTCTTGATAAGCTGATTGGATCACTATTCACCAAAGCCACACACAAAATGGTCGAGGCATTTAGTCAACGTGCGTATGATTTATATGGTTCTAGTGAATCGTAGGTTTAAAGTTTTCTGTTAGAAGCTCTCTGCGCTGTTCGCGAATATTATCACGCCAATCGGTGCGTCTATTGTCTGCATTTTGTTCTCTTAACTCGTGCACTTCATTGCGAAGTTCGGTAATGGCTGATGCCAAATCGACATCTTTTTCGGTTTCCCGATTCTTCTCCACCAAATGGGCCTCGACTTTATCACGCACCATAGCGACTTCTTCATCGAGCGAGAGCGCCTGAAACCCTGCTGTGACTGCTGCCAGAACCGTCATGACAAAACCACCAATGATGGGCAGACCAATACCAGTACCTGCTGTGATCAACATGCCTGCATGTACGGCAAGGCCAATGGTGACAGCGGTTGCGGCCGCTGCGGCTGCCGTCCAGAAATAAGACCAATGGGTTTTCGTCTCCGCCTCTTGGCGCAGCACTTCCATTTCTGGGTCTGATTCATTCTTATATGGTCTACGTCCAAACATACTACTATTCCTTAGTATCTATTATACGCAGGAAATCGCCAAAAAGTGTTAAAATTCAATGACAATGGCTGAATATAGAGGCGTTCGCTTGACTTCTACCCCTCTTGATATATGAATTCAGTCCCTTTTTGCGGACAGATGGCCCGGTAGAAGCGTTCAAGCGCCACGAGGGCTTGCGTCGCTTCGCTCCTTATTTGTCGAAGGCGCACCGAAGCACGCGTTTTACGCGTGTTCGGGATATATAATAGGCGTGCGCTTGACTTCTCCCCCTCTTGATATATGAATTCATTCCCTTTTTGCGGACAGATGGCCGAGTGGTCGAAGGCGCACGCCTGGAACGCGTGTAGGCGGTGACCCCGTCTCGAGGGTTCGAATCCCTCTCTGTCCGCCATTCCTTCCAAACATCTAAATGCTTGCACTTTTGAAGTGCTTGAATTATCTGCATTACCCTCTGAGCACAACATTATGGAGGAAAGAATGAGTTTAGCTAAAGAATTTAAAGAATTTGCCATGCGTGGCAATGTGGTCGATATGGCCGTTGGTATCATCATCGGTGCTGCATTTGGTAAGATTGTCGCCTCATTGGTTAAAGATGTGGTGATGCCAGTTGTTGGTATGCTGGCGGGCGGTATTGATTTTACCGATATGAAATATGATCTGGTAGCGGCAAAAGAAGGCATGGATGCCGTCACCATCAATTACGGTATGTTCATTCAGACCACTTTCGACTTCGTCATCGTTGCATTCGCCATCTTCATGATGATTAAGGGCATGAATTCACTGAAGCGTAAGGAAGAAGAAGCACCGGCAGAGCCAGCAGCTCCACCACGCGAGGAAGTCTTGCTTGAAGAAATTCGCGATCTTCTCGCGAAGAAGTAGGGTTAACAATATTGCTGACGCCGCTAAGTGATTAGTGGCGTCGGTATTTTATGTTATAGAAATTATTGCTGAACAGCCGGAGAGGCCTCTTGTTTTGCTTTGGCTAATGCAGCTAACATGGCGGCGCCATCTGCATCTTCTGCGACGGTTATACCATCCATATCTTTGATATCGACGACATTGTCGTTATTGATATCTAACGCTGCGAGCAACTCGACATTACGTGCCTGTTGATCATTTCCTGAAATACTAATACCGGAGGCAATCTCACCACCTTCAGCTAATAGTTTTCCTAATGCGCGGCCAAGTTTTAGCTTTTCCGTTGGTCCGTTTTCATCAAACAAACCGCCTTCTCCTCTGGTCCATTCCTGAGGTGGCACATCTTTTCCTGACACTTCTTGATCTAAACTCAAGATAGGCTGACCATCAGGTCCGATCACTGCCTCGCCACGCTTAGCACGCTCCATAAGCAGTTTGTTGGTATCGACATAAGCTACGATACGACGCGCATCAATTTCTTTTACGCGTGCCAAGTTACTGCCGTTACCTTCTGAGATAATGTATTTTCCGGTTTTTTCATTGTAGCCAATAATAGTGACGACGTGACATCCGCTAGCACCAGCACCTGGAAGTGCTGCTACACATGGGAAATCAAAATCTTTGGGTGGAGCTCCATCTGCTCGCGCATCATATTTTGCAGCATAATCAGTAAATGAACGTGCCCATAATGGGTTATTCTGCATGAAGAGCTGACCACCAAAAACACGCTCTGCGCACATATGAGTGTAACCACCACACCATGCAAGGCTGCCAGCACCTGAAATCTGGCCAATTTGGCTTCTATTTTCATGGAAGCCTTGGCTACCCATGCGTTCTAGGAAATTTTTCCAGCGGTCACCGTAGGTTTCGCCTTCTATTTCTTTCGTGTAAGCGGCGGCAACATCAGTACCTTCAAACTTATCAAGATCCGGTAAAAAGCCCTGACCTTTTTTGACACCAACATTTCCAACGCCACCAAAATTAGAGAAATATTGGCCTCTCAAACCGCCAGAAAATACTCTCTCGAATCCTTCACCGTAAATGGCGATCAACGCATCACGAATATGCTCGTATGCCTTACGTTCTTCATCTTCCGATGGGGCTTTTTTGAGATAACGTAATGTCTCTTCGCGCTCGGCATTGAGCAGCGCTACATCATATTCATCTTGTTTCGTTTTATCGGCCATAACAACTAAATTAGTTAGTATTTCGTAGTATCATCATACGTGAATCATGTTCCAATTACATGACACTGACATGACAGTTTGATGACAATAGAGGGTTTTTTCGTTAAAAAACGAGAAGCTTAGTTGGTTTGATTGGCGGCAACGTCAGAGGCAGCATCGATACCGATTGCCTTCATAGCAGCGCGTTTGATTGCTTCGGCGCTCAAGCCTGCTTCTTCGTACATTTCTTCAGGTTTTGCCTGATTTTGGAACGTATCTGGCAGACATAGCACGCGTAGCTTCGCGGCTTTTACTTCTGCATCGTAATCAAGCAGCCCTTCATTGGTTGCCCACTCCATGACATGAGAGCCAAAGCCACCGCTTGCGCCCTCTTCTACCGTTAGGACCACCTCGTGGGTTTGTAGTAGATTCTTGATCAGATCGGTATCGAGTGGTTTAGCAAATCGTGCATCGGCTACCGTGCATGAAAGTCCTGAAGCATCAAGTGCTTGTGCGGCAATTTCACATTCTTGCAGACGACCACCGAAGTTGAGAAGTGCGACTTTGCTGCCTTGCTTTACAATGCGGCCTTTACCGATTTCCAGCGGTAGCGGGTTCGCATCAATTTCTACGCCGACACCATTGCCCCTTGGGAAGCGGAAGGCGATTGGGCCGTGATGATAATTTGCCGCGGTTACGGTCATGCGAGCCAGCTCGGCTTCATCTCCGGCTGCCATAACGACCATGTTTGGCAGTGCCGTTAAATAGCCAATATCGAAAGCGCCTGCGTGGGTCGAGCCATCGGCACCGACAAGACCAGCGCGGTCGATTGCAAAACGTACCGGTAAATTCTGAATGGCAACGTCATGCACAACTTGGTCGTAGGCGCGTTGCAGAAAAGTAGAATAGATCGCGCAGAATGGCTTATAGCCCTCTGCTGCTAGTCCTGCTGCAAAGGTCACGGCATGTTGTTCGGCTATGCCGACATCGTAGGTGCGGTCTGGGAATGCCTCACCGAATGCATCAATACCCGTGCCAGATGGCATGGCTGCGGTGATGCCGATGATTTTATCATCTTGCTCCGCGGCTTTGATGAGTTGATCAGCGAACACTTTGGTATAGCTTGGCGCGGCTGGCTTGCTTTTTTGTTGTGCGCCAGTGATCACATCGAATTTACTAACCCCGTGATATTTATCGTCTGACTCTTCTGCCGGGCCATAACCATGGCCTTTGCGGGTAACTACATGGATGAGTACCGGCCCACTATCGCGCTCATCGCGGACATTACGCAGCACAGGCAGCAGATGATCGAGATTGTGGCCGTCTACCGGGCCAACATAATAAAAGCCCAGCGCTTCAAACATGGTGCCGCCCGTTGCTATGGTACGCGCATGCTGTTCGACCGACTTTGCCGCACGCGCCAGAGGCTCTGGGAATTTCTCGGCGACCATCTTGGCGACATGGCGCAGTGAATGGTATGAATGGCCCGAAATCAGGCGAGCTAAATAGGCACTCAACGCACCGGTTGGTGGTGCAATCGACATATCATTATCATTGAGAATCACAATAAGGCGTTTACCGAGCGCACCGGCATTATTCATCGCTTCATAGGCCATGCCTGCACTCATCGCGCCATCGCCGATAACGGCGATCACATCATTGTCTTCGCCTTTATAATCGCGTGCGGTTGCCATACCAAGTGCCGCAGAGATAGAGGTAGAGCTGTGGCCTGCGCCAAAGACATCATATTCGCTCTCTGAGCGTTTACAAAAGCCCGATAGGCCGTCTTTCTGACGAATCGTATCCATACGGTCGCGGCGGCCTGTGAGAATCTTGTGCGGATATGCCTGATGGCCGACATCCCAGATGACTTTATCTTTTGGAGTGTCGAACACGTGATGCAGCGCTACGGTTAGCTCGACCACGCCCAAGCCAGCACCTAAATGCCCGCCCGTTTTAGAGACGACCGATACCAATTCATGACGCACCTCATCGGCGAGCTGCTTTAGCTCGTCATCCGACAATTGCTTCATATCAGCAGGTGCATGCACCTGATCAAGTAACGGTGTCTGTGTCATAATGTTTAGCTAAGCGTGCCGAATAGATCTTCAATATCCATTTGGCGGGTATCATCCGCTTTTTTCGCTTTCTTACCTGCTTTTGCAGGCGTTGCTGTTACTGGCTCTTCGCTGTTAACCACACGAATTGGCTGCAAATGCTGCTCGACAAACGCACGGCATTCTGCAGCTAAATCTTCGCGGTCCACGGTTTTTGGAGCCATTAAATAGCTCAGCCATAGGCCACGCACCATGGCGTGAAGCTGGCGAGCAAATAAATCTGCGCTATAGCCTTCTGGGTTTAGATTATTCCATAGGGCTGCGATAATCTGCTGAAGCTTGCTGTCGCTCTCATCAATACGTTGACGATAGGCATCGTGGCTAGCCGCATGTCCCCAGAATGCAGAAAGGACATTCAGACGTTTTGGTGAGCAGACTTTACGGTCAAACAAAGCATTGATCAGCGCATCAAGTTGCGCGCGCGTATCATTTTCTTTCTCTAAGGCACTGATCCAAATTGCTTCCACATCATCTAGCAGAGAGCTTAGTACGTCGCGCATCATCATTTCTTTAGATTGGAAATAGAAATTGATAATGCCGCGGGACATTCCGGCACCCTTCGAGATATGGGTGATGGTCGTTTCGGTCAAACCACGTTTGGCAATAGAGTCAATGGTGGCGTTAATGAGCTGCTGCTTGCGCTTATCTTTCACATTTGTACGTGGCATGCCGATATCCTTATTTCGTTGTTGGTTTAGCAATAGCGGGTTGAAGTCGTGACATCAAGTGAAAAGCCACCACTATGCATATCGCTTTTTTTTGTTATATATCAGAAGGATTTATGTGAACGAATATTCATTCACTTGCTGACTGTTTAACAGAATCGAGGGCAAAAGACTCCGTCTGGTTGCAAAATTGACAAGTCACGCCAATCTCGCCATCTACGGCCATTTCCTCCAGCGCGCTGGCTTGCATGGTCTTTAGCGTATTCTCGATTTTCTCGCGCGAGCAGCGGCACCCATCGATCATTGGGTGTTCGTCATACACCCACACACCATCTTCGTGATACAGGCGATGCAGCAAATCGCTGGTTGAAAGCGTTGTTGTCAGCAATTCTTGGTCTTGCAGGGTGGATAGCAATGCTTTTGCACGCGGCCATGCATCTTCATCCGCCTCTTTCTCATCAGGCATTTTCTCGATGTAAATACCGCTGGCAAGCCACCCTTGATAGTCAGAATCAGCGCCTGAAAGCTTACCCACAGCGCAATGTAGCTGAATATCAAGCTGTTGGGATTGACTGAAATAGAGCTGCACGGCTTCTGGAATTGAATTGCCTTCAAGCGGCACTACCCCTTGGTAGCGCTGCGCGCCCTCGCCCGGATCAAGCGTGATTGCCAGATAACCTTCACCAAATAATGATGGCAGGTCGCTTTCAGCTTGGCTTACTGCTTCTTCATCAAACTGCGCATAGCCGCGCAATGCGCCACCGTAAGCCGCATCGACAACCAGCAATGAAATAGCGCCTTTGCTTTGCACCTGAATGGTGAAGACGCCGTCTTGCTTGAGATTAGACGCCAGAATAGCCGCTACCACCAATGTCTCAGCTAGGGTGGATGAGACAAGATCAGGGTATTGATGCCGCGATAGGATATTGTCGACCACTTGGCCCAAACGCACACAGCGTCCGCGAACCGGCGCATTATTCAGCATAAAAGGTGTGAGCGAGTCGAGCATGATCTAGACGTGATTCAGGCTCCAAAGCAGAATCGCTTTTTGTACATGCAGGCGATTCTCTGCTTCGTCAAACACAACAGATTGCGGGCCATCAAGCACCGCATCGGTTACTTCATCACCACGGTGAGCAGGCAAGCAATGCATGAAGATGGCGCTGTCTTTTGCAAGGCTCATCAAGTCTTGATTCACCTGCAAATCAACAAAGCTTTGTCTGCGCGCTAATGTATCGTCATCACCCATTGATACCCATGTATCGGTCACCACGACATCTACGTCGCGTACGGCTTCTTGCGGGGTATCGCAGAAGATGATGTTGTCATGATCGTCATATCTCAGCTTAGGCTCGAAATTAGATGGGGTAATGACGCGAAGCGTGAAGTTGAGCTGTATCGCAGCTTCCATCCAGCTATGGCACATATTATTGCCATCCCCTACCCACACAACGGTCTTACCTTCGATACCGCCTAGATGCTCTTTCATGGTCATCAGATCTGCCATGAGCTGACATGGGTGATGCATATCGGTGAGTCCGTTAATGACAGGGATAGAGGCGTATTGCGCCAGCTCTTCAATGGTGGAATGCGAATTCGCACGAAGCATAAGTGCGTGCACATAGCGCGAAAGCACTTGCGCCGTATCTGCTACGGTTTCGCCGCGTCCCAATTGCAGATCATTTTTTTGCAAGACCATGGCGTCACCACCTAACTCGCGCATCGCGACATCGAAAGAAACACGCGTGCGGGTTGATGGTTTTTCAAAAATCATCGCAAGCGTTTTGCCTTTTAAGGTATCGCGCAATGTACCTTCGCGGCGCTCTTGCTTGAGCTGAATAGCCAGATCCAGCATGGCTGTCAGTGCCGCAGCAGGTTGATCGATCAGATTGAGGAAATGATTACTCATGAGGCTTCTCTTTCTGTTTGCATCTGTTGGATGAGCGTTTCTTTGAATAGATCGCACGCTTTGATCACCTCTTCTTCGGTGATGATGAGTGGCGGAATCATACGCAACACGTTGCCATAAGCAGGTGCCAGCAACAAGCCGTTTAAGCGCAGGCTTTCGGCAAACGCACGTGCATCCGCTTTCATTTTAATACCGATCATCAGGCCGATACCTCGCACCTCGTCAATGAGAGTTGGGAATTCTTGGCGCAGGGCTTCGAGGCGTTGCACCAAAATACTGCCCGATAGATTGACCTGATCGAAAAAGCTATCTTCCAGCATCACATCGAGCACAGCATTTCCGACGGCCATTGCGAGTGGGTTTGATCCGTAGGTAGAGCCGTGACAACCTGGCGTCATAGCGTTTGCAACTTTGGTGTTCACAATCGTGGCGCCTAGCGGGAAGCCATTGCCGATTCCTTTGGCGCAGGCGACAATATCTGGTGTGACATCGAACAGTTGATGGATAAACAGCGCGCCAGAGCGACCATAACCACATTGCACTTCGTCGAAGAATAGCAACAACCCTTGATCATCACAGAGCTTGCGTAATGCTTGCAAGAATTCTTTATCGGCGACATGGACACCGCCCTCACCTTGAATCGGCTCGATCAGGATGCCTGCTGTCTGATCGGTGATGGCGGCTTTGACCGCCTCGATGTCATTGAATGGGACATGATCGAAACCATCTAGTAATGGCTCGAAGCCTTCGCGTGCAATCTCGTTACCGCCTGCTGAAATACAGGTGATAGAGCGGCCATGAAAACCATTCTCGAACGTGATGATGCGGTTACGCTTTGGCTCGCCATTGGCGTAATGGTAGCGACGCATGAATTTGATGCCGGATTCTACGGCTTCCGCACCCGAGCATGAGAAGAACACGCTATCGAGGTTGCATTGAGCAACAAGCCGTTCTGAGAAATCGAGTAGTTGGTCGTTTTTGTAGTTATTGGAGCAATGCCAGAGCAAATCAGCCTGATCTTTGAGCGCTGCCACAACCTTGGGATGGCAATGGCCCAGCGCATTCACCGCAATACCTGATGCGCAATCGAGATAGGCTTTGCCGGTGTCATCATAGAGGTAAACGCCCTCGCCTCGCACCATGGTGATATCGGCGCGGCGATAAACCGGCATATAAGATGTAACACTCGTTTCCAATAGCATACCCAATATTCAAAGAGGGGGGAGTATCGGGTTTGGCGGGGCAGAAGTCAACCGTGCAATGCTTAGGTTTTTAATCGCCAGCCTTTTGCGAGTAGCTGTTGTGTGATGGCCCAAAGCACCACATCAATAACGACCAAAACCACAACGCCCGTCTCGATATCGCCGTCACTATAGCCCGTCATCGCGTAGCGGAAGCCATCAATCATGTAAAAGAACGGGTTAGCGAAGCTGATATGCTGCCAAAATTCAGGTAGGAAATTGATGGAATAGAAGGTCCCCGACAAGAATGCCAGCGGGGTAATGATATAGTTGGTGATGGCGGCTAGCTGGTCAAAGCTTTGCGACCAAATCCCTGTCAGCATGCCTATCAACGCCATCATAATACTGGCTGAAACAGAGAAAAAGATGAGCAAGCCCCAATCATGCACCCCGATAGGCACAAAGGCGGCCATCGCGAATATCACGACAATACCTACAAAAATACCGCGCGTCACTCCGCCCATCGTCATGCTGAAGGTCATTTCAGCGGGGCTGATTGGAGGCATGAGCAGGTCAATAATAACGCCCTGAATCTTCTGTAGCATAAGGGATGATGAGGCGTTGGCGAAGGCGTTCTGTACAATCGCCATCATGATCAGACCGGGCGTAATGAACACCTCATACTCCATGCCACCAATTTCACGCCCCTGACGGCCAAGCGCCAAAACCAAAACGGCCAGAAATAAGAGGTTGGTAACAACGGGTGCGATCAGCGTCTGGTTCCAGACCTTTAAGAATCGCCATACTTCACGTTTATAGAGGGTGTGCACCCCAATCCAATTGATGTCCATGTGACATACATAAGCTTGCCAAGGCTAAAATCAACCTAAGAAGCTGTAGCGTGGGGCATCACCGGTAAAATTGTAGTAATTAGCGGTGTAAATACCCGCTGCGCGTGCAGTGAGTGTATCTGGCAATGTGTCTATCGGACTAAATGCGGATGGCTGAGGTGAGCCGCCATCATCCTGATTTACACGTTGTCTGACCGGCTCGATGATATTGCCCTCAGCATCCAGATCGAAATCATATTCCGGTAGCTCTTCGACTTCCGTACTTTCATATTGCTGTGGCTGAACACGGCCTAATATCTCACGGATATCGGTTTGGCTTAAGCGAGCACGACGTTGCGCTTGTGGCGTTAGTGAAGCGTCATCAAGTAATTCTTTATTGCCAAATATCGCGGCTTGCGCGGATGGCGAAAGCCCTAGTTGTGGCGGTAGGAATGCACCCAGACTCTCGGGCTTGGCAGGTGTTGGTGGAGCCTGCGTGATTCTTGCCTGATTGAGCAGATCATTGGCATCTTGTGCCAAGCGCTGTTGGGCGTGGACTTGTTTATCCGCCTGATTACTTTTGCGGACGGCTTCATCTAGATTGAGGTTTGCTTCACGCGCACTACGCTCGCGAGACAGGCGTATTTGCTCTGCAGCGGAAGAGATATCTTTGTCAGCGAATGATACAGCGAGAATGCTGTTCATGCTGTTATAGTCTGCGCGGCCTACTTGCACCACACTCTCCTTATACTTACCGTCGTCTAGTCGTCTTACATATTCGACCTTGTTTTATTGGACTCTTTTATAAGCCTTTTTTGCAGGTAAGCAACCAAATTTATTTATAAATATCAGCACATTCGTTCAGAAAACATACAGAATCAAATAAATACAATTTGGAAAGTAATGCAAATATAGCATGTGTCAGCCAGTACGGCAAACATTTAGCTCATGTATTGAATAAGTATAGAATTAGTGAAGCGATCCAGGGGATACGTTCAACAAGCCGATAGCTGCGGTGAGAATTGCACCAATTGTCAGCAACATACCGATCACACGCACGACTTGAGGTTTGCCTTTATTGAGCATGCAAATCGCATGTAAAACGCGGCCAGCAAGAAGTGCAGAACAAATACCATGCAGCATTTGCACGTTGGCTTCTTGTAGCTCTAGCATGAATGCCAGTAGTAGCGTGAGCGGAACAAATTCTGCGAAATTGGCATGTGCTCTGATACGGTATTGTAGCCCTTCGTGACCACCATCTCCCAGTGGCGCTTTGTTCTTAAAGCGTCCCTGAATGACGATAAAGGTCATCAGCACGTAGATAATGGCGAAGACGGCAGCATATACCGGAACAGTCATGAACATAAGCATCTCACTTCTAAATCAAAAAGCCCGACCAAATCATTTAGCCGGGCTCTTTGTTTGTCAAATGTTTTCAATGATTAACGGCGTTCACCGAATAAACGCAGCAACATGATAAACAAATTGATGAAATCAAGATACAGACTAAGCGCGCCCATAATCGCAGATTTCTGAGCTGCTTCGGCATGGCCTGCATATTGGTAATACATCGCTTTGATTTTTTGCGTATCGTAAGCGATTAAGCCCACAAATAGCAGCACACCAATCACAGATACGGCGAAATAAAGCGCTGAACTTTGTAAGAAGATATTCACCAAAGACGCGATGATAATACCAAATACGCCCATCATCAGGAATGAGCCGAACTTGGTTAGATCGCGGTTAGTGGTATATCCATATAGGCTCATCGCGCCGAACGTACCGGCAGTGATGAAGAATACGCGAGTAATGCTGGTGCCAGTATATAGTGCGAACACATAATAAAGTGATAGCCCCATAAGCACTGAGAAGCCCCAGAACCACGCTTTTGCTGCGCCAATGGACATGCTGCCCATCTTTGCACCCAAAAAGAACACAACACCTAGCGGTGCTAGCATGACCACCCATGAAAGCGGTGATTGACCAATGCTACCATCAGCTCTTTGGGTGAGCATCATCGATAGGAATGCCTCCGAGCCAGACGCGAAATAAGCCACTAAGCCCGTAATGATCAGGGCGCTAGCCATGTAGTTATACACCTGCAGCATGTAACTGCGCAGGCCTTCATCGTACTCTACGGCCTGCGATTGCGCTCCCGCATTGGAAGACATTTGTTCAGGCTGACGATCAAAAATACTCATTTAGTTCCTCCTTTAGGAATAATTACCCAGTAATTATATCGGCTACTAGGCGCTAATTTCAAGTGTAACCGGATGAAATTTGGTAAACATCCACTATTTACTTGCATAAGAACGCCAACCTTATTATAACCACGCCTCCGAATCAAGCGACCGGGCCGGGATATCCCATGTATTGGCATGCCTTGGTAGCTGTGTTTAAGAACCTGAATATAGGAGAGAAAAATGCCAAAGATGAAAAGTAAAAGCGGTGCTAAGAAGCGCTTCTCTTTTACCGGCACTGGTAAGATTAAGGCCAATCAGGCTGGAAAAAGCCACGGCATGGTAAAACGTTCTAAGAAATTTATTCGCAATCAACGTGGTACCACCACTCTGTGTGATGCAGATGCGAACATTGTTAAAAAATTCCTTCCATATGGACGCTAGGAGATAAGACATGGCACACGTTAAAAGAGGTGTGACGGCCAAAAAACGTCATAAGAAAATTTTAAGCATGGCAAAAGGCTATCGCGGCCGTTCTAAGAACTGTTACCGCGTTGCTGTTCAGTCTGTTGAAAAAGGTCTGCAGTACGCCTATCGCGATCGTAAAGTACGTAAGCGCGAATTCCGTCGTCTGTGGATTCAACGTATCAATGCAGCTGCACGTCAGCACAGCATGAGCTACTCTCAGTTTATTAGCGGTCTCGCTAAAGCTGGTGTTGATGTAGATCGTAAAGTGCTTGCTGAAATCGCTGTACATGAGCCAGCTGCGTTTAAAGCGCTGGTTGATCAGTCTCAGGCAGGTCTGAAAAAAGCCGCATAAGGCTGTTTCATGACCGCACTGGAACAACTCGAAGCTGAAGCTAAGGAAACCATCGCAGGCGCATCTGATTTAAAGGCGCTTGATGATGTGCGCGTGTCGCTACTTGGTAAAAAAGGTACCATTACCGAACAGCTCAAGGCGTTGGGCCAGGCCAGTATTGAAGAAAAGAAAACCAAGGGTAAGGCGCTCAATCAGCTTAAGCAGGCTTTGGTCTTAAGCATCGAGGAGCGCCACGCCGAACTTCACCGCGCATCAATCAATCAACGTTTAGAGACCGAGCGTGTTGACGTGAGCCTACCGGCACGTGAGCAAGTGAAGGGCTCGATTCATCCGATCACTCAGGTGATGGAGGAAATGACCACGATTTTTGCGGATTTGGGTTTCAGTGTGGCTGAAGGTCCGGACATTGAAGATGATTTTCATAATTTCACCGCGCTGAATATTCCGCCATCTCACCCTGCCCGCCAGATGCATGATACCTTCTATCTGCAGGGCAAAGACGAAAAAGGCGACCCAAAGGTACTGCGTACTCATACTTCACCGGTACAAATCCGTACCATGCTAGAGCAAGAACCGCCGATTCGTATTATCGCGCCCGGCGCGACCTATCGCTGCGATTCAGATATGACCCACACGCCGATGTTCCATCAGGTGGAAGGGTTGGTGATTGATAAGAATATCCATTTTGGTCACCTCAAAGGCATTTTGCGTCAATTTGTTGAAGCGTTCTTTGGTAAAGAGAATGTACCGATGCGTTTCCGCCCAAGCTTCTTCCCATTCACCGAGCCTTCGGCTGAGGTGGATATTGGCTGCAAGAAAGGCCGTGAAGAATTGGTGATTGGTGAAGGCGATGATTGGTTAGAGATTCTGGGTTGCGGTATGGTGCACCCGAATGTGCTGCGCAATTGTAACCTTGATCCAGAAGAGTGGCAGGGCTTTGCGTTTGGTATGGGTGTTGAGCGTCTGGCGATGCTGAAATATAACATCCCTGATCTACGTACCTTCTTTGATTCAGACCAGCGTTGGCTATCGCATTACGGGTTCGATGCGCTGGATATACCAAGCCTGGTAAAAGGTATTTAGTTACTTGCCATTGATGTGGTGCACGAGCACATCGAGCACTGGCTTCTTCCCAAACTCATCACGAATAATACGACGAATCGTCGAGCGGATTTTTTCATCCAGCATGCGGGCTTTGCCAAGCTTATAGACATTGGCGACGGCTTCTTGAATTTCTTCCTGAAGCTGCTCGATCACTTCCATATCTTCTTTCGGGTCTAGTACGCCTAGACCAGAGATCTGAGGCAGTTTGACGCACTCACCCTTTTTATTATCGATAAGCACGGATGCGACAATACAGCCATCATCGCGCAATTTGCGACGCATACGGATGATTGGTGAGTCTGCATCGACAATCGATTTTCCATCGAGCGCCATATAGCCCCAATCAACCGAACCGATAATACCGGCCTCGCCTTTTTCTAACTGAATGACGGCACCGTTTGTTGCTTCAACCGCTTCAGGAACTTGCAGTGATTTCGTCAGTTTTGCGTGTTCGTGAATGTGGCGTGCCTCACCATGCACCGGCACAGAGATGGCGGGACGCACCAACTGATACATCGTTTCTAATTCTGCGCGGCATGGATGACCCGATACATGGATCATCGCATCCTGATCGCCGATAATTTCTAACCCCAACTGTGTCAGCTTATTCTGAATCCAATTGATCTTCGTCTCATTACCCGGAATCACGCGCGATGAGAACACCACCGTATCGCCCGGACTCAAGCGGATGGACGGATGGTCGTTGCGTGCAATCTTAGCAAGTGCCGAGCGCCCTTCCCCTTGGCAACCTGTCGCGATGATCAGGATTTTATCGCGCGGTATGTCCATCGCATCTTTTTCTGTCAGAAACTCTGGCACATCTTGCAGATAACCACTCTCTTTAGCGGCAGATGTAATACGCCATAATGAGCGGCCAGCGAGCGCAATGGAGCGCCCCGCTTCTAGCCCCGCATAGATAATCGATTCTAAGCGCGCCACGTTAGATGCAAACGTACTAACAATCACACGCTGCTCGCATCCGGCGATCACATCATTTAGATGTTGGCGCACATGTGATTCTGAACCAGATTCACCTTCCACCATGACATTGGTGGAGTCGCAGACCATGGCGAGCACGCCTTCGTCTCCGTATTTCGCGAGCGTTTCTTTATCCGATTTCGGGCCGACGAGCGGGTCAAAATCCATTTTCCAGTCACCCGTATGCATGATCACGCCTTTGTCGGTGCGAATCGCAATCGCATGCATTTCAGGAATAGAATGCGTGAGTGGAATCATCTCTAATTCAAACGGCCATAGATGAACATTCTGCTCGGATGAGACTTCATGCACCTCTACCTTAGAGCTGATACCCTCCTCTTGCAGCTTTGGCTTGAGCACGGCGGCGGTAAAGGGCGTGGCGTAGACAGGACATTGCAGTTCGTTCCACAAATAGCCGACCGCACCTAAATGATCTTCATGCGCATGGGTTAGCACAAGACCCAACAAATTCTCTTTATGCTCTAAAATGAAATCGATGTTGGGTAACATCACATCGATGCCGGGCATGTAATCATCGGCGAAGCCAATGCCTAAATCAACCATCAGCCATTTGCCGCGATACTGATAGAGGTTTAGGTTCATGCCAATTTCGTTTGAGCCGCCAAGCGGTACAAACAAAAGCTTATCTTGGAGTTTGGTGAAGTTAATGCTCATGCGGCCTGCTGTAAGTTGTAAATCAATTGTAAGCCGCGAACGGTCAGGTGATCGTCGACACGGTCGATGGCGTCGGTGTTTTTGGCGTATAGGCTCGCTAAGCCGCCCGTAGCGATTACGACCGGGTTGCCATTCATCTCGGACTTCATGCGGCTTATAATGCCTTCGATGAGTCCTAGATAGCCATAATAAATACCCGACTGCATGGCGCCCGTTGTGTTGGTGCCAATCGTTTTTTCCGGTTGGGTAATCGCAACGCCATGAAGTTTTGCAGCGGCTGCTGTTAGCGCATCGAGTGAGACATTCACACCCGGAGCAATCACACCGCCAATATAGCTACCCTCTTCGCTGATCGCATCGAAGGTGGTGGCAGTACCAAAATCAATGATGATAAGCGCTTGTTCGTACTGCGTCCAAGCGGCATAGGCATTGACCAGTCGGTCTGCACCCAATTCTTGCGGGTTATCTAGCTTGACCGGCATGTTGATAGGCAGCGTATCGCGCCCGACAGTGTAGAGATTGCAAGAGAGGTATTTCTCGCAAAGCAGGCGAATCGGAAAATTCGTATCTGGCACAACCGAGGAGAGGATAGCCGCTCCTATCGTATGCATATCGACTTTCGCTTGCTCTAATAGCGGCGATAATAGCGCAGCATATTCATCTTCGGTACGTTGTGGGTCAGTGGCTAAGCGCCAGACATGCTCAGGCTTTTCATCGCAAAGAGAGAACACCGTGTGGGTGTTGCCCACATCAATGGCTAACAGCTTCAAGAGGCAACCTCGCCATTATCGTTACGATCACTAAAGATCACGTCGCCTGCAGAAATCGGCTTCACGGAACCATCTGGCACTGCCAGAAGCAAGCGCCCGCATTCATCGATGCCTTGGAAATTTCCTGAGAAATGATCATTGCCGACAGCAACCTCTGTAGGGTTGCCCAGCTTATAGGCATGGTCAATCCATTTACGGCGAATCGGGTCGAACCCTTCGTCACACCACAGATCGTAGGCGTGAATGAAATTATAGACGAAGCGAGAGAGCACGATTTTTGCGCTGACGATCTCTACACCTGTTTGACGCAGGCAGGTTGCAGGGAATGAGGTGTCTTCCGGATAGCTATCGATATTGATGCCAACTCCTACGGCTACCCATGTTTGTTCTTCGCCCATCTCATTGAGTGTGCTGAATGACTCCAGCAGAATGCCGCCGAGTTTTTTGCCATCATACAAGACATCGTTCGGCCATTTGCATTGAATGAGACCATCATCGGGAATGATAGGGTCAACGGTATTGGCAACGGCTACAGACGCCACAAACGATAATTGAGAACATTGCAGCAAGTCGCAATTTGGGCTGAGCAGAATGGTGACAAATAGATTGCCTTCATGCGACACCCATTCGCGCCCCATGCGTCCTTTACCAGACGTTTGTCGTTTCGCCCAGATCACTGCACCGTGAGCCGCGCCGCCATCAGCTAGGCGCTTTGCCTCTTCATTGGTGCTGTCTAGCACGTCATAAGATAAGAGGTGATAGTCTTCTAGTAAGTTATTTCTTAATTGTTGCGTCATGCGATCCTACAGGATTAGCGCTTTTGCCGCTTCTCCAGCTATTTTTACCAATGGTGTCGGCATTAAAAAGAAGCCAACGGTGATGATAGCGCATACACATAAGACGAACCGAACCCCAAATGATTCAAAGCGATCAAACGTGTCCTTCTGCTCGTCAAAATACATGACTTTCACCACTTTGAGGTAATAATAGGCCGCAACCACGCTGGAAAGCAAGCCAATGATCACCAAACTGTATAGTTCTGCCTCAATTGCGCTCAAGAAAACGTACATTTTACCGAAAAATCCGGCAAGTGGTGGAATTCCTGCCATTGAGAACATCATCAACGCCATAAAGAGAGCAAGCTTTGGAGAGGTCTTAGACAGCCCGCCCAAATCTTCAATCTGCTCAACATTTTTGCCATTACGTTTCATCAGGCAAACAAAGCCAAAGGCTCCCAGACTCATGAACAGATAGAGCGATAGATAGATAAGCATAGCCTTAATACCCGACTCTGCGCCGACCGCAATACCAATCAATGCATAGCCGACATGACCGATGGAGCTGTAAGCCAAAAGACGCTTGATGTTCGTTTGGCGAAGTGCGCCGAAGGCACCAATGATCATGGATGCGATGGAGACAAAAATGAGGATCTGCTGCCAATGTTCGAACAACATATGGAATGGTTGTAGCAAGAATCGTCCAAACACGCAGAGCGCTGCAATTTTTGGTACAACCGCAAAAAAGGTCACGACTGGCGTCGGTGCGCCTTCATACACATCTGGTGTCCACATATGGAACGGCACGGCAGATACTTTAAAGCAGAAACCAACGATGACCATAACCAGACCAACAATAAGGCCGTAGCTGACAGGTTGATCGACATAGGCGCTGAAGAAATGCGCGAGCGATGCAAAGTTGGTCGTGCCAGAGAATCCGTAGACTAGTGACGCGCCAAACAACATCATGCCGGATGCGAGTGAGCCAAGAATAAAGTATTTCAGTCCTGCTTCTGATGAGCGTGTATTATCGCGATCAATTGCGGTCATGACATAAAGCGCCAAACTACCCAGCTCTAAGCCCATATAAAGCGATAGCAAATCATCGGCAGAGACCATAAGCATCATGCCGGTGGTGGCAAGTAGCAGAAGCACTGGATATTCGAACCGTTTATTCTCTTCTTCCCTGAGCCACAGCATACTGATCAGCAGCGCCATGAGTGCGCCGACAAGCATAAGGATTTTGCTATATTGCGTGAAATAGTCAGAACGGAACAAACCTTCAAAGACAATCACCTGATCTTTTGGCTGTACGGTGATGAGGTAGGCAGCAGCAGCCAAAGCAAGAACAGAGAATAGCGTTGCCATTAACGTGACTTGGTTGCCTCTGAATGCGCCGGCCATGAGGACAATAATGGCAACGGCCAGTAACAATAATTCTGGTGAAAGTGGCACTAACTCGGCTACGTCAAACATTAGTGAGCCTCCTTCTGTTTTACTTCAATTTCGTCAGAGGGCAACTCTGCTGGCAATGCCTCATCGATCGATAGCTCAGATTCAGCACCAACCTTCTCTTCCATATCCGCCTCCGATGTATCGATGGTTTCAATCAACTCATCAGAGCTTTTTGCATGCCCTGATACAGAGACTTGGCTCATCAGATGGGTGACGGAAGGATGTAGCGTGCTTAGCACTGGCTTAGGATAAACACCAATGAGAATGGTCATAACGATGATTGGCGCAAAGATAATCAACTCGCGCTTGCTCACATCGGGCAGTTTTTTCAAATCGCGTTTGGTTAGCTCACCAAAGCACACACGGCGGTATAACCACAGCATATAGGCTGCGCCTAAAATCAAACCGGTTGCCGCAAAGAAGGCCGCCCACTGACTCGCTTGGAATGCACCGACCAGCACCATCATTTCGCCAACAAAGCCAGCGGTGCCCGGCAGGCCAACCGATGCCATGGTGAAGATCATGAAGATGGCAGCATAGATCGGCATGTTATGCACCAAACCGCCATAGCGATTGATTTCGCGCGTGTGCAGGCGGTCATAGACAACACCAACACATAAGAACAACGCACCAGAGATGAGACCGTGGCTAATCATCTGGAAAATCGCGCCCTCAATACCTTGCTGGTTGAAGGAGAAAATACCCAACGTGACAAAGCCCATATGTGCCACCGATGAGTAGGCAATCAGCTTTTTCATATCTTCCTGCATGAGTGCGACGAGCGAGGTATAGACCACAGCAATACAGCTAAGCACAAAGATCAGATCGGCGAAGTGATGCGAGGCTTCTGGCAACATAGGGAGCGAGAAACGAAGGAAGCCATAGGCACCCATTTTCAGCAGAATACCCGCCAGAATCACCGAGCCCGCTGTTGGTGCTTGTACGTGTGCATCGGGCAACCAAGTATGCACCGGCCACATTGGCACTTTCACGGCGAATGATGCAAGCATCGCCAGCCATAGCCATTGCTGCACGCTTAGCGTTAGCGTTGGAGCTAAGTTCATTAGCTCTGGAATGCTGGTGGTACCAAAGGTGAAGTACAGATACAGCAGCGCGGCCAAGAATAGGACCGAACCGGCAAGTGTGTAGAGGAAGAATTTATACGACGCATAAACACGACGGTCGCCGCCCCAAATACCGATGATCAAGAACATCGGAATCAACATGCCTTCGAAGAAGAGATAGAACAGCACCATATCGAGCGCGCAGAACACGCCGATGACCATGGCCTCTAGCACCAAAAATGCCATCATATATTCACGGATGCGCTTCGTAATCGCTTCCCAACTACATAGAATACAAATCGGCATCAGGAAGGTGGTCAGCAAAATCATGAAGAGCGAGATGCCATCAATACCGAGCAGGAAATTGATGTTATAGCCATCAAACCACGGCGCGCGCTCCATGAATTGGAATGCGTGTGTACTGCCATCAAAATGACGCCATACGATAAGCGATGCGATGAAGGTCACTACTGTCGTCCACAGAGCGGCATGCTTGGCATTACTATTGCCCTGCTCATCGTTTTTGACGAATAGCGCAATCACCAGCGCTCCAACGAGTGGTAATGCAATCAGGATGGAGAGGATATGCATGGTCATGATGCACCTCCAATCTGGAATAAGAATAACCAGCTTAGCAAGGCAACGAGTCCTAACAGCATGGCAAAGGCATAATGATAGACGAAACCAGTTTGCAGATTGCTAACCATTTTACCGACACGATCAGATAACCACGCCGCACCATTTGGTCCTAAGCCATCGATGACTTTGGTGTCCCAGAATTTCCAGAGATACAGACCTTTTTTCTGAGCAGGTTTGACGAATAGGAAGTCATACAACTCATCGAAATACCATTTATTGAGCATGAATTTATACACCCATGAGAAGCTCTTAGCGCATTTGGCAGGAAGGTTGGTCTTTTTCATATAGGCGACGTAAGCCGCAAAGATACCAAGTAGCGCGACCACGATTGGTAAATACATTACCCATTTAGGTACATGATGCGCCTCTTCTAGGATAGGATGATCACCACCAGCGACCGGAATCGCCGCGCCCCAGAAGGCATCATTCGGTGCGACCATACCGATTTTATAGCCATATGCACCTGCTCCCAATGCGCCAATAGCCAGCACGACGAGAGGTAACAGCATGACACGTGGTGATTCATGGATGTGCGACATCACTTCTTGTGATGCGCGTGGGCGACCATGGAAGGTCATAAAGATCAGACGCCATGAGTAGAACGCCGTCATGATGGCTGCGCCAATACCAAGCCAGAAGGCAATCTCGCCTTGTTGAGTGTGGGCTGCGTACGCGACTTCTAAGATAATATCTTTTGAGTAGTAACCCGCAAAGAATGGCAAGCCAGCAAGCGCTAACGATCCAATCCACATAAATGCATAGGTATATGGAATCTCTTTCCAGATGCCACCCATCTTGCGCATATCTTGCTCATTCGACATGGCATGGATGACTGAGCCAGCACCAAGGAACAGCAGTGCCTTGAAAAATGCGTGCGTCATGAGGTGGAAGATCGCCGCCTGATAGGCGCCTACGCCACAAGCAAAGAACATATAGCCCAGTTGCGAACAGGTAGAATAGGCAATCACGCGTTTAATATCGTTTTGTACCATACCTACGGTAGCCGCAAAGAAAGCGGTTGCTGCACCCACTAAGGTAACAACCATGAGTGCGGTTGGCGCCAACTCCATCATTGGAGAGATACGTGCAACCATGAATACGCCAGCCGTTACCATGGTAGCTGCGTGGATAAGAGCCGAAACTGGTGTTGGGCCTTCCATCGCATCGGGTAGCCATGTGTGAAGTAGCAGTTGTGCCGATTTACCCATCGCACCGACAAAGAGCAGGATACAGATGATATCCATCGTATTGATCTGCCAATTCAAGAAGGTCATCATCGTATCGGCGTGAGTTGCTGCGGCGGCAAATACGGCGTCAAACTGGACAGTACCAAATACGGCGAAAACCGCCATGATACCAAGCGCAAAGCCAAAGTCACCGACACGGTTAACGATGAATGCTTTCATTGATGCTTCATTGGCGGAATCTTTTTGGAACCAGAAGCCAATGAGCAGGTATGAGCAAAGCCCTACCCCTTCCCATCCGAAGAAGAGCTGGACGAAATTATCTGCCGTCACCAACATCAACATGCAGAAGGTGAAGAGTGACAGATAGCACATGAAGCGCGGCTTGTGCGCATCGTGGCTCATATAGCCGATGGAATAGACATGCACGACAGCCGAGACGACCGTTACCACGACAAACATGACGGCGGTTAGCGCATCAACACGTAATGCCCAGTCAATGGCGAATTGGCCGGAATGAATCCACGGCAGCAAGGTCACCGTTTCGGTGGTTTGGTTGAGCGCCACGGCGTCGAAGATAATAAGCGACAGAATCGCGCTGACAATCATGCCACCCGCGGTGATGTATTGCGCGGTCGTATCAGCAATACGGCGTACCGATAGCCCGACAAACATCGCGCTGAGCAGCGGAATAAAGACTAGGGCTACAATCATTTCACTCAACGACATGCCTTACCCCTTCATCATGTTAACGTCTTCAACACTGATTGAGCCGCGATTACGGTAATACACAACCAATATTGCTAAGCCGATGGCTGCTTCTGCAGCGGCAACGGTTAGGATGAGAATTGAGAAAATCTGGCCGGTCAGATCGCCTAAATGCACCGAGAATGCAACCAGATTGATATTTACAGAAAGCAGAATCAACTCGATCGACATAAGGATGACGATGATATTTTTACGATTCAGGAAGATGCCGCACACGCCCATAACAAATAGCAGCGTCGATAAGACGAGATAATGCATGAGGGTGATAGAGCCAAAGAGAACTTGTTCCATGTCTACGCCCCCTGTCCTGTTGGCACATCAACCAATTCGACCGAATCTTTACGTTTGCGCGATACCTGCTTGCCAATACGTTGGCGTCTCACACCCGGGCGATGACGCAGGGTAAGCACAATTGCCCCTATCATGGCAACCAGCAATACCAATCCTGATAGCTGAAACAGATACGCGTAATGGGTGTAGAGCACGTTACCAATTGCATGGGTGTTAGAGATGGCTTGAGGCGATGGGATTGGCATCGCTGGCTCAAGCGTGGATGAAGGCGCTAGCAGCGACGAATAAAGCAGCGCGCCAATTTCAACGAACAATACAAGTGCGATCAGTAAGCCGATAGGCAGATATTCCAGAAACCCTGCACGGAGTTTTTCGTAATTGATGTTGAGCATCATCACGACAAATAAGAACAGCACAGCAACCGCGCCGACATAGACGATCACAAGCGTCATTGCCAAATATTCGGCGCCCAATAGCACAAACAAGCCCGCGGCATTAAAGAATGTCAGGATGAGGAAGAAGACAGAGTGAACCGAGTTTTTGACCGACACCACCATGGCGGCTGACGAGATCAGCACGGCGGCGAACAGATAAAAGACGGCACTTGCTACATCTAATGATTCCATGAATCACGCTCTCTCTTTATCGTTTGCACAGTGTTAGTGGACTCCACTCACCTTGTGCAGTGTTAACCTTTATTCATAGCGATTATTCACAGGCGTTTGTTTGTTTTTGTTGTTGTGAAGCCACGCTTCACTTGCCTAGCGGTATGGTGCATCGGCCACCAGATTCTGAGCAATCTCATACTCCCACCGGTCACCGTTAGCTAATAATTTGTCTTTATTGTAGTAAAGCTCTTCGCGCGTCTCTGCGGCGTATTCAAAATTTGGACCCTCAACAATGGCATCCACGGGGCACGCTTCTTGGCAGAAGCCGCAATAGATGCATTTGGTCATATCGATATCGTAGCGGGTGGTACGGCGCGAGCCGTCGGCACGCTCTTCCGCTTCAATGGTGATGGCTTGCGCAGGACAAATTGCTTCGCATAGCTTACAGGCAATGCAGCGCTCTTCGCCGTTTGCGTAGCGTCGCAGCGCATGTTCGCCACGAAAACGTGGGCTAAGCGGGCCCTTCTCGTATGGGTAATTGATCGTCACCTTTGGTTTAAAGATGTATTTAAACGTCAACCACATGCCGCTTAGCAATTCGCTAAGCAGTAAGGCGCGGGTTGTACGGGCAAGCATCGTCATAGCATCTCCTACGATGGTAAACCGTCTGTATAGACCAGATAGCCAGAGATCACGGCGACCCAGATCAGTGAAAATGGTAAAAAGACTTTCCAGCCCAAGCGCATCAGCTGATCATAGCGATAGCGTGGGAAGGTGGCGCGCACCCACAGGAACACGAATAGCAGCGCTGATGTTTTGAGTGCAAACCAGATGACACCGGGCACAAAATTCAGTGATTCGATTGGCGCATGCCAACCGCCTAGGAATAAAATCACGGTCATGCCGCACATCAGAATCATGTTCGCATATTCACCGAGGAAGAAGAGCGCAAACGTCATGGATGAATATTCAACGTTATAGCCCGCTACCAACTCACCTTCTGCTTCGGGTAAATCGAATGGCAAGCGGTTGGTTTCGGCTAGTGCCGAGATAAAGAAGATCACAAACATTGGCAGTAATGGTGAGAATACGTACCAATGCGCAACACCGCCAGATTGAGCGCGGACAATATCGCCTAGGTTTAACGAGCCGACATATAGCAGTACCGTTACAATGACAAAGCCGATGGAGACTTCATAGGAGATCATCTGCGCGGCAGAGCGAATCGCGCCTAAGAATGCATATTTCGAGTTACTCGCCCAACCCGACATGATGATACCGTAAACACCAAGCGATGAGATTGCGAAGAGATAGAGCACGCCGACATTGATATCGGCAATAACAAACTCGCTGGACACCGGAATGACGGCCCAGCCCAATAGCGCAAGCATAAAGGTAATCATCGGTGCGAGCACGAATACCAGCACGTTGGCTTGCGATGGAATGATCGTCTCTTTTAGGAATAATTTCAGGCCATCTGCCATTGGTTGCAGCAGGCCAAATGGACCAACCACGTTGGGGCCTTTACGCATCTGCATGGCGGCAATGACTTTGCGCTCAGCATAGGTTAGATACGCCACCGCAATCAGAAGCGGTACGGTTACCAACAAAATGCTTCCTAGCACTTCAAGCAACGGCAGAATATTTGCTTCGAAAAACTTATACTGCTCGATGGTCAGTTGGGTAGCCAGCCATTCTAACATTATGCGGCCTCCTTCTGATCATGGCCCATTTCAGCACGTGCTTTGGTGCATTGTGCCATCGTTTCCGAGGCACGGCTGATCGGATCGGTCATGTAGAAATTATAGATGGTAGGCTCGAAGCCTTCCTTCGTGATCTTGAAGGTTTTTGGCTGCTTAGACGCTTTCTTCCACGCGGTTTTCTGTACCACATCAAGCTCAGCTAATACTGGTGCCTGTGTCGCGACATGCTGGCGCAATTCGGTTAGTGAATTATATGGCAAGGTGCATTCGAGATGCTCTGACAATGCACGGATGATCGCCCAATCTTCTTTGGCTTCCCCCTTTGGGAATACGCATGGAAATGCGCGCTGTGGGCGTCCTTCGGTATTTACGTAAACCGCATCTTTCTCGGTATAGGCCGCGCCGGGCAGAATCACATCGGCGCGGTGTGCACCGATATCGCCGTGATGGCCCTGATAGATAATGAAGGAATCGCCGAAGTAAGACATATCGATTTCATCGACACCTAACAGATACAGCACTTCGATTTGTTTTTGCTGAATGTCTTCGATGAAGGTCGCGACACCATCGGATGCTTTCTTAGGCACAAAGCCAATATCCAAGCCGCCAACGCGCGCAGCCGCATAATGCAGCATGTTAAAGCCGTTCCAATCATCGCGGATGACGTTGCAATTCTCTGCAATCGCTTTCGCAGCCGATAGAATGGAGTTGCCATCTTGGCGAGCGGTTGCCGCAGAACCGATGATGACGAGCGGATTCTTCGCATCTTTTAATTTCTTCGCAACCGGATGATCGCCGGTAAAGATCTTATTCAAAATCGTTGGCTCATTTCCTAGCTCTTCGACCGGATAGGTCAGATCAGCGGGGATACCGACATTGAAGAATTCCGCACCATTTTTAATGTATGCACGGCGTAGGCGCGCATTGATAATTGGCGCTTCTTCGCGTGGGTTGGTGCCGATAAACAGCACAACATCTGCTTCTGATAGCTGAGAAAGCGGCGTATTCATGATGTATGACGCGCGGTCTGATGCATCGATCTTCGCGCCATCTTGACGGCAATCAACACGCTCTGAACCGAGCGCGGCCATTAGCTCTTTCAGCGCCATCATGCTTTCTACATCGGCCAGATTACCAGCCAGAGCGGCCATCTGGTCACCCTCTAGGCCCTTCACTTTGGCTGCAATCGCATCGAATGCTTCTGCCCAAGAAGCAGGCTTTAGCTTGCCATCAATGCGTACATACGGGCGGTCTAGGCGTTGGTTTTTCAGGCCATCGCAGGCATAACGGGTTTTATCGGAAACCCATTCCTCATTCACTTCATCATTCGCGCGTGGCATAACACGAAGCACCGCCTCGCCGCGTGAATCGACACGGATATTACTGCCCACCGCATCCATCACATCGATGGTTTCAGTTTTCTTTAGCTCCCACGGGCGCGAAACAAAGGCATAAGGCTTGCTGGTGAGTGCACCGACTGGGCAAAGGTCAATGACATTGGCAGACATTTCAGATGCCAAGGTTTTCTCAAGATAGGTGGTAATCTGCGTTTCTTCGCCGCGGTAAATCGCGCCCAAATCCGGCACACCGGCAATATCTTCAGCGAAACGCACGCAACGGGTACAGTGAATACAACGCGTCATATGGGTTTTAATCAGCGGGCCCATATGTTTGTCTTCAACGGCACGCTTATGTTCGGTATAGCGCGAGGTGCCAGAGCCATAAAAGACGGCTTGGTCTTGCAGGTCACACTCACCGCCCTGATCGCAGATTGGGCAATCAAGCGGGTGGTTGATGAGCAAAAATTCCATCACGCCTTCGCGTGCTTTTTTCACCATTTCACTTTTGGTAGAAATCTCTTGGCCATCCATAGCTGGCAGCGCGCAAGATGCTTGCGGCTTTGGTGGCCCTGGCTTGGCTTCTACCAAGCACATGCGGCAGTTACCCGCAATTTCCAGCTTTTCATGATAGCAAAAACGTGGAATTTCGATGCCGTACATATCGGCAACCTGAATGACGCTCATTCCGGCTTCAAATTCGTATTCCACTCCATCAATTTTCAACGTTGGCATAGGTCTCTCTACTTTTCAGCCTCGATTTTTTTATCTCTTATCTTTTTTAGAACCTCGTGCATATGCATCTCACTGAAGATTCTAAATATAATATAAGGTATGACAGCAGCCGATAATGCAATTGCTGCAGCCGCAGCCTGTTGGGGGGCGCTTTTAGCAGCGCTCAAATCCATTACCAAACCGCACCCAGAAATTAGAGCAAAACACACGGCAGTAATTGCAGCTAATTTAATAAAAAATTCCATCACGCAGCTTTCTTATAGGCTTTGATACGCGCTTCCATCTCTGGGCGGAAATGGCGGATAAGGCCTTGTACTGGCCAAGCCGCTGCATCTCCGAGTGCACAGATGGTGTGCCCTTCGATTCGGCGCGTGATATCTTCGAGTTGATCGATTTCTTCTAGTGTTGCGTTGCCATCGACCATGCGCTTCATGACGCGGGCAAGCCAGCCCGTGCCTTCGCGGCATGGGGTGCATTGACCGCACGATTCATGCATATAAAAGGCCGATAGGCGCGCAATCGCTTTGACGATATCGGTTGATTTATCCATAACAATCACAGCTGCGGTACCAAGGCCCGACTGCACGGCGCGCAGCGAGTCAAAATCCATCAGCACATCGTCGCAAATATCTTTTGGAAGCACGGGCACGGATGAACCACCCGGAATGACCGCGAGCAGATTATCCCATCCGCCGCGTACGCCGCCGCAATGCTTCTCTAGCAGCTCGCGCAGCGGAATGCCCATTTCTTCTTCGACATTACATGGCTGCTCGACATGGCCTGAAATACAGAAAAGCTTCGTGCCGGTATTATTCTCGCGGCCAAGACCTGCGAACCAGCCAGAACCACGGCGCAGAATTTCTGGCACCACGGCAATCGACTCAACATTGTTTACGGTTGTTGGGCAACCCCAGACACCGCATGCCGCAGGGAATGGCGGCTTAAGGCGTGGTTGGCCTTTTTTACCTTCCAGCGATTCGATCAGCGCGGTTTCTTCGCCGCAGATATACGCGCCGGAACCACGATGCACATAAACATCGAAATCATAGCCAGACTTACAGGCATTTTTGCCCAGATAGCCTTTGGCGTAGGCTTCTTCGATAGCATGATCCAGTCGATCTGCTTCGACTTCAAACTCACCGCGAATATAAATGTAAGCGGCCACAGCACCGATTGCGAAGCCACCAATTAAGCAGCCCTCGATAAGTTTGTGCGGATCATTACGCATGATCTCGCGGTCTTTGCAGGTACCCGGCTCGCCCTCATCGGCATTGACCACCAGATAAGCTGGGCGGCCATCGGATTCCTTCGGCATGAAGGACCATTTCATCCCCGTTGAGAAGCCCGCGCCGCCACGACCACGCAGGCCGGATGCTTTCACTTCTTCGACGATATTTTCGCGCCCCATGGCGAGCAGCTTTTTTGTGCCAGACCAATCGCCACGCTTTTCGGCGCCTTTGAGCTGCCAATCTTCAAAGCCATACAGGTTGGTGAATATGCGATCTTTATCTTGTAACATCCTTACCCCGCCTTCTTCATGGCTTCCCAGCCTTTTTTCTGTTCTTCCAGCGTTGTCGGGCCGGTAAATGGCTCAGACGCGTTACGGCCAGCCTGAGAGCCGACTTTTGGCATTTCGTCTTTCTTCAGCATCTTGAGAAGCTTGCGGGTGCTGTTGTAATCGAGGTCTTCGAAGAAACGATCCCAATCTGGCGTGGTGATTTCAATCATTGGCGCGTTACAGCATGCGCCCAAACATTCCACTTCCGTCAGACCGAATTTACCGTCTTTGGTGACTTCACCAAATTCAACATTCAGCTCATCCTTGCAGGCTTTCACCACATCATCGGAACCACGTAGCCAGCAAGGTGTGGTGGTGCAGACCTGCACATGATACTGCCCCATCGGCGCGAGGTTATACATGGTATAGAAGGTCGCGACCTCATAGACGCGGATGAATGGCATATTGAGCATGGTCGCAATGGTTTCGACCGCGGCGCGTGGTACCCAGCCATCGTTCTGGCGCTGTGCAAGCGTGAGCAGCGGCATGACCGCGCTTTGCTGACGCCCTTCTGGATATTTGGCGATATGTTTATTCGCCTCTTCCAGATTTTCTGGCGTGAACTCAAAGCTCAGCGGTTGTAATTCATCTGGTGCAGGTTGTCTGGCAGCCATTAGCGGTCAATCTCCCCAAATACGATATCTAATGTACCAATGATCGCGCTGACATCAGCGAGCATGTGGCCTTTACTAATAAAGTCTAATCCTTGCAGATGCGCATATCCCGGCGCGCGGATTTTGCAGCGATATGGACGGTTGGTGTCATCTGCCACTAAGAACACGCCGAACTCACCTTTTGGTGCTTCAACTGCGGTGTAGGTTTCACCCGCAGGCACATGATAGCCCTCTGAATAGAGTTTGAAGTGGTGGATGAGCGCTTCCATTGAGTGTTTCATGAGATCGCGACGTGGTGGCGCGACTTTCGGATCGTCAGTGAGGACTTCACCACCCGGCAATTTCTCGATGCATTGCTTGATCATGCTGACACTTTGGCGCATCTCTTCGATACGGCAGAGGTAGCGATCATAGCAGTCACCGTTTTTACCAACTGGAATCTGGAATTCTAACTCGTCATAAATTTCATATGGTCGGGATTTACGCAGATCCCATGCGACACCTGAGCCACGAAGCATTGGACCAGTAAAGCCCCACGCCTGCGCTTCTACGGCACTTACTACACCTACATCGACGGTACGCTGTTTCCAGATACGGTTTTCAGTCAGCAGGCCTTCGACATCATCGATGATAGGCAAAAATCCATCGCAGAAGGCTGCGATCTCAGCGTCCATACCCGCTGGGATATCTTGGTGGATACCACCCGGGCGAACATACGCAGAGTGGAAGCGAGCACCGGATGCGCGCTCATAGAATTCCATCATTTTCTCGCGCTCTTCAAACATCCAAAGCAGCGGTGTCGTCGCGCCAATATCGATGGCTTGTGTTGTCACATTCATGATGTGGTTGAGCAGGCGCGTCATTTCCAGGAAAATGACTCGGAGATATTTCGCGCGAGCAGGGATTTCGCAACCAAGCAACTTCTCTACGGCTAGCGAGTAGCAATGCTCCAGCGCCATTGGCGAGACATAATCCAAGCGGTCAAAATAAGGCAGCGCCTGAAGATAGGTTTTATGCTCGATGAGTTTTTCAGTACCACGATGCAGCAGACCAATATGCGGGTCTGCACGTTCTACCACCTCGCCGTCCATTTCCAACACCAATCGGAGCACGCCGTGGGCTGCTGGGTGTTGCGGGCCAAAGTTAAGCGTTAGATTCTTAATATCGACTTCGTTACTCACGTTTTACCTACTGTGTCATTGTCTTAACAGTGTGGGAACACACTGGCGAATATATTGGTTTCGTTGGCCTACAAAGCGTGCTGGATTATGACCAGCCGCAATATACGCATCATCGAAACGTTTTGCACATATTTCTTGTGCTTTTTTCAGTCTTTGTTTCTTCTGTTCTACTAATCGTTCTTGAAGCTGGCGGCTGCGCAACGCTTCTAATTGTCTTTGCTCTTCCATACGCTTTTCTGCCTCGCCCGGCGCTTCGACATATTGCAGGCTGTAAACGCCATACAGAACCGCGCAGGCCGTTAATATAACGTAGCCCCTGGCGAGTGGCGTCAGCGAGAAATTGCTTACATTGTATGCGGAAATCCATATGGCTTTGAGCGTCATTGCGATATGGACCAACACGAAGAAATACAGCGGAATCGCGATGAATGGAATCAGGTTGGCGAGGCCAAATGCCAGCACAGCGAGCGCGAAGCTGCTCACTAGGTGAAACAGACAAAACACCTTCCAGAGCGGGGCTGTGCCCGACCATATTTCCACTAGAAATGCTTTGAACTCCGACATTCACGCTTTTACTGACCCTTCAAATATTCCACACATTTGCTGACATAGGCCTTGCGGCGATCTGGATAATCATCCGGATTAAAGCCACCTGCGCGATATTCAGCTTCAAAATTCGCACGGCAACGCCCTTCTTCAGGTGATGATACTGGCTCAGGCATTGGCTGTGGCGCACTCATTGGTGGCAATTCTTCTGGTGCGGATGGCGCGATTGGCGCTGCATCTATCATAGGGTCCGCATCCATTGGTGGGGCCATCATGTCTGTTGGCTCGCCCATTGGAGGCGTCATTGGAGGCTCCATGGCATCAGCAGGTGCTGGCATACCATCACCTTTTAAAATCATCACATCTTCTGATGGTGCAGGTGGAATAGCCGGCGTGCCAAAGGTTGGGGTTGGAGTTGTTTCTGGCGCATCTGATCCGCCTGTTAAGAAAATAACCGCAGCCAGAATCAATGCGATTAAAACGACTGCCAGAATAATATATTTTTTGTAGGACTTTGCCGGAACATCAGCTTCGAATAATTCCTGTGGCTGCTCTTCATCTGTATGCATTTCCTGACGTAGTTGATGCGTAACATCATTCGCAAACGGATCAGAAGGTTGCTGGAAGTTTTCTGAATAGGGATCTGATGTATCCCCGCTTGATGGAAGCGGTGGTGGTGGCGTTGCAGCCGCTGTATCCGCACCGGTAGCCGAAGCCATTTCATTATCATCGAATGGGCTATCGAACGGGCTGCCATAGTCACCAGATGAAGCCGGGGTGTCTGATGGCGTTGTTGTTGAAGTATCTTGCCAATCAGAACCCGAAGACGAGCTGTCTGCATCCGCAGAACCAAAGCCATAATCAGCATCACCAAAACCATCAGATGGAGGGGGTGTTGGCGCGTCTGGCGCATCGCTTGGCGGTGGAGGTGGTGGAGGTGCGTCTGGCACTTCATCCAGCGAGCCAAACCCACCCGGGTCATCACTGGGCGATGGGTTATATTCGTTACTATATGGGTCCATTGACGCTGCTACAGATGCTGTGGTTGATTCTGAAGGTGGCGGAGATGGCGGAGGAGCTGGTGGCGCGTCCGGCACGTAATCACCTTGCGTTTGAGAAGATGCGCTATAATCATCCCCAACATCATCTACTGGAGGTGGTGGCGGCGGCGGTGGCGCATCGGGAACCGCATCCAGAGGGTCTGGGTCTGAAGGTGATTCTGCTGGCTGATCTGCCTTCATATCTTCTTCAGTAAAGGGACCGCTTGCGAATGGGCTGCTGACATCATCTGAGTCATCCTCAAAAGAGGTCGCATCATTCATCTCATCTTCCGAGAATGGATTGGCAAATGGGTCCTTGTCTGAATCTGTCACGCTGCGCTTTCTCCTGCTTTTTCATCCCCAGGAAGAACATATTCTTCCGGCCCCTCCCAAGGGCTCAGGTAATCAAATTGGCGGAATGCCTGCGGTAATTTTACTGGCTCATACACGACACGTTTTTGCACTTCGTCATAGCGCATCTCGACATACCCGGTAAGCGGGAAATCTTTGCGTTGCGGATGACCGTCGAAACCGTAATCGGTAAGGATACGGCGCAAATCCGGATTGTTCGCGAAGAAGACGCCATACATGTCCCACACTTCACGCTCGAACCAACCGGCTGCCGGATAGACTGAGACCACTGACGGCACTGCCGTTGCTTCATCGGTGAAGACTTTAACGCGAATACGTTGATTGAGGCTGGTGCTGAGCAGTTGATAGACCACTTCAAAACGCTCGGCACGTTCTGGGTAATCCACACCGCACACATCGATCAGCATTTTGAACTGGCTGTTCGCATCATCTTGCAAGAAAGACAGTACATGCACCACTTTGTCGCGCGCCGCATGAATGCATAGCTCGTCATTATCGACATGGAAATCGACCACGTCGGTTTTCAGTTGTTGTGCGATATACTCGCCTAATTCCTGTAGCGACTCTTTCATGGCTAGACTCTCGTTATCGTTCCGGTACGGCGGATTTTCTTTTGTAGCTGCAAAATGCCATACATCAGCGCTTCTGCTGTTGGCGGGCAGCCCGGCACATAGACATCAACCGGCACAATGCGGTCACATCCACGCACGACTGAATAAGAATAATGATAGTAACCGCCACCATTCGCACAGCTACCCATAGAGATCACATAGCGAGGCTCTGCCATTTGGTCGTACACTTTGCGAAGTGCTGGCGCCATTTTGTTACACAGCGTGCCTGCGACAATCATCACGTCAGATTGACGAGGTGATGGGCGGAAAACCAAACCCAATCGGTCCATGTCATAGCGCGCTGCTGCAGCGTGCATCATCTCTACCGCGCAGCATGCCAGACCAAATGTCATCGGCCAAAGCGATCCTGTACGCGCCCAATTCACGACCTTATCGAGGTTAGCGACAATAAAGCCCTTATCGTTAAACTCATCGGTCACATTCTTCAGGAAGGCATCCTGATCAGCGCCCGGCGCAATAGCTTTTGAATTGGTAATGATTTGTGACATGTTTCTACTCCCAGTCTAACGCACCTTTTCTCCATTCGTAAATGAAGCCGATGGTTAGAATCCCTAGAAAGATCATCATTGACCAAAAACCGAACAATCCGGTTTCTGCGAGCGAAATAGACCAAGGGAATAAAAACGCCACCTCAAGGTCGAAGATGATGAATAAAATTGCGACAAGATAAAAGCGCACATCGAACTCACCGCGCGCATCGCCAAATGGCTCAAAACCGCACTCGTATGGTGAGAGTTTCTCATTGTCTGGTTTCGCGCGGGAAATCAGCATTGGCAGCACGACCATAACGGTCGCCATGACTGTGGCAATGCCCAGAAAAATGATGATTGGAAAATATGAAGCGACAACTTGTTGCATGGCAATCTCTAATGACAATCAGTTATACTGAAACTGTTACGGAGTTAAAAGGAAAAGTTGGGCGTATGTCTATGTATTTTCTGCCCTCTGTGCACGACACAGACGGCTTTTTGGAAAGTGTGATATTTATTGATGGCTAGGTAAATTTAGCCCTAGAAACACTTAAGCCCAGCCCCTTTTAGGGAGCTGGGCTTAAGTGGCGCGAGTGACGAGACGTACTCACTGCGCGCTAACGCGCTTGCTGCGTAGCAAATTCTAAACTCACTTTGTTCGTTAAGAGTATTGTCGAACTCGACTCGTTCTCGTCCGCCACCATCCAGAAACACTTAAGCCCAGCCCCTTTTAGGGAGCTGGGCTTAAGTGGCGCGAGTGACGAGACTCGAACTCGCGGCCTCCGCCGTGACAGGGCGGCGCTCTAACCAACTGAGCTACACCCGCGCAATAAGGTCGTTTTAGATGCCAGAGTTTTCTAACGCTGTAAAGTGTTTTTAGACCACTTTATAGCAACTCTATGGTGGGCGATGACAGGCTCGAACTGCCGACCCTCTCGGTGTAAACGAGATGCTCTACCAACTGAGCTAATCGCCCGACCTAAAACGAGAGGCATCCGTATAAAGACAAACGGCGCAGAGTGCAAGTGCATTCTACGCCGTTTTAGTATTTTTAGGGTAAAAAGTGCGAGTTACGCAGCTTTCTTACCGTTCACCAGATCTTTAAGACCTTTACCTGGCTTGAACTTAGGTTGCTTAGAAGCAGCAATCTTGATCACGTCACCGGTACGTGGGTTGCGGCCTTCGGTAGCTTTACGCTTAACAACAGAGAAGGTACCGAAACCAACTAGACGTACGTCCTGGCCTTTTTTCAAAGATTTTTCGATTGCTTCAATGAATGCATCTACAGCTTCAGATGCTTTAGCTTTGGTTAGGTCTGCTTTCTTTGCGACTTCTGCGATCAGTTCGTTCTTATTCATGATCAAGTCTCCTTACGAGATGAAAGTTAAAATGTGTGACGAAATTTCGTCGAAACCAAGGGTACCTGCGGTACATCCGAGAACGACCTAAACACTATTAAAAATGTTTGTAAATAGTTTTTCGAAAAAAAATTCGCTGAAAGCCAGAGTGAGTGCCGCTTTCAGCACGAGCGTTCAGTCATAATTCACTTCAACAGATGAAGATTAGCTTCTGAAAATACTCAATAAAAAATTACGCAGAAGCTGAAAATGGCGGGAAATGTAGGCCTCTTGGTGATTCGGTAAAGATATCAACACCGCTAGCCGTTACCCCACAAGAATGCTCGAATTGACACGACAATGAGCGGTCTTTTGTCGTTACCGTCCAGCCATCATGCTTACTTAATTTGGTGCCCGCCTTGCCTGCATTGACCATCGGCTCGACCGTGAAGAACATTCCCTCTTCAATGAGCGTGCCCTCACCCGGTGTGCCGTAATGCAAAATGTTTGGTGCATCGTGGAAGACTTTGCCCAAGCCGTGACCGCAATATTCACGCACGATGGAATAGCCATAGCTCTCGGCATATTCCTGAATTGCATGGCCGATATCGCCGGTAGTATTTCCCGGCTTGACCATTTCGATGCCTTTCATCATGGCATCGTAGGTTACTTGCGTTAAGCGCTTCGCTTTAATCGGTGGCTCACCAACCCAGAACATACGGCTGGTATCGCCGTGCCATCCATCGACAATCACGGTGACATCAATGTTCACAACATCGCCGTCTTTGAGTTCCTTATCATCCGGTATGCCGTGACAGACGACGTGGTTGATAGAGGTACAAATGGATTTAGGGAAACCGCGATAATTAAGCGGGGCCGGAATCGCGCCCTCTTCTATAATGCGGTTATGCGCATATTCATTGATCGCATCGGTTGTAATGCCGGGCACAACACGTTCGGTAATTTCATCGAGTATCGTTGCTGCCAGTGTCCCTGCCTTTTTCATAGAGGCATAGTCTTCTGGTTTGTGGATTGTAATTTCGCGAGTATCCATAAAACTTTGTTTCTTCTTTCTTCGAGCATTGCCCTTCGTTTGAAATGACACTATATAAAGACTCATCCGCGCAACAAGTAAAAATCACAGAGGGGCTTCATGTCAGGTCATACAACCGCATGTCTGATTATAATCGGCAACGAAATTTTGTCAGGGCGTACGAAAGACAAAAATTTGGCGCATTTGGGTGAAGAACTCAATAAAATGGGTATCCGCTTGATGGAAGGCCGTGTCATTCCCGATGTGGCTGAAACAATTGTTGCGACGCTCAATGAATGCCGCGCCAAATTCACCTATGTGTTTACTACGGGTGGTATTGGCCCAACCCATGATGACATTACCACTGTTTGTGTAGCACAGGCTTTTGGTGTGAAGGTGATTCGTCATCCTGAAGCGGAGCGTCGATTGCTTGCGCATTACAAGCCTGAAGACGTCAATGAAGCGCGCATGAAAATGGCGGACGTTCCCGATGGAGCGACGTTGATTGACAACCCCGTGAGTGCGGCTCCGGGCTATCGCATTGGTAATGTATTTGTGATGGCGGGAGTGCCGCGCATTATGCATGCCATGCTCGATTTTTGTAAGAATCAGCTAGAAGGCGGTGAGCCGGTTAAAAGCAATGTGCTGGATGTTGAAATGGCCGAAGGCAATATTGCTGACAAGCTTGGCTTCATTCAGGAGAAGTTCTCAGATGTCGAGATTGGTATCTATCCGAAAATACGCAATGGCAAACTAGCTTCCACGATTGTTCTACGCTGTGCCGATGCGCGCATGCTTATGGATGCAACAGATGCAACCGAAGCCATGCTATCTGATTTAGGTGCAGAAATTAGTGATCGCGAATTAGAAGCGGAAGCGCGCTAAGAATTCAATATTGTGCGAGAGGGTTTCCAGCTCAACCTTTTGGTTGAGTGCATTGTTAAACTCTGGATCGCTTGAGCCGAACAAACGGTAACCTACCCCCCAATCACTATTAGGTAATGATGCAGGCGAGTAATAGATACCCGTCATTAGCTGATAAGCGAAGTTGAAATCTTGGTCATCGACTGCGAAGTTCGAGCTATCGAAATCATACAATACCATGCCCATACCACCACCAATGTATGGCGTAAAACGACCGCCGGTTGGAATGTCGTAATACATGTTAGCCATGTAAGCCTGACCTTTGAGCGAGCCATCTAGATTCGCAAATCCCGTGCTGGTCTGTAGCTGGTCAAAATTATAATTACGATAGGTGTATTCAAATTCGAAGCGGGTATTATCGAAGAAATTACCGTTATAGCCTGGGCGGTAACCGACACCAATCCCCCATGAAGTATCAGTCTCGAATGAAATCTCACCACCATTTGCGCCGCCAATTTTTACATCGGCATCGTCAACATAGCTGATTTCGCCGTGAATCGAGACGAACCAGTTGGGATATTGTTTGTTAGGGTAATAAGCGTAAGATGCGTTGCTCAGCGCTGCTAGCGCAGTCGTCAGGCACGCAATTAGTATTGATTTTTTCAAGGCAACCTCCAAAAGCTACATCTACGCTTATCTCAATATCATGTGTTAATTGCAACTGTGCCGTATAGATGTTGTGGATGATAGTGTGGCGGTTATGCAATAGTCTGTCACACTGCACTACTTGAGGATTGCCTATCTAGAATTCAACGGGATATAATGTGCGTCCCATACTGTGAAGGAGACGCCCATGACGCATGAATCACAAGAAGCTTTAGCCACCGCATTACTCGACAGACTTTGGGCTGAGTATATTGAGCGTGTTGAATACGCTAAACAGTATGTTGATCTTGTGAATGCAAATGGCGGTACGGTATTAAATGATCACATTGCGCTGCGCACTTTCAATACCGATACAGGCGGACAGCCCGCTGGTGCGGCTGGTCTGTCACGCATTATTGAGCCGCTGGGTTACACACGCAAAACGCAATATGACTTTCCGAGCAAACATTTGACTGCATGGCACTGGGAGCATCGTAATCCTCGCCTGCCGAAAATTTTTATTAGCCAGCTAGAAGTGGAAGCGTTGGCTGTTGGTGCGGAAGAAGCGGTGATCAATAGTGTGAAAGACACGCCAGACCCACTCAGCGCAGAAGCGGCAGAATATTTAAAACGTGTGGCGCATGATGAAACGTTAGAGAAAGATGATTTAGAAGAAGCTGCCGAATTGCTAGCTTCTGTATTCACACGTCCTTGGGATGCACCAAAGAAATCGCTAATTGAACCGCTCAATGATGTCTCGCAATATGCGGCGTGGACGTTGCTTCACGGTAATTCGGTGAATCACTTTACTGCCTTCATCAATCACCAGAATGTGGATGCATGGCCGGATATTGAGGCGACCGTTGCTGCATTGCTAGATGCGGGTGTACCAATGAAAGACCATATTGAAGGTGAGCCAGGCAGTAAGCTGCGTCAATCATCGACCAAGGCAGTGGATTGTTTCTGTGATGTCATGAACGACAAAGGCAAGATCATGCAAATGAACTGGACCTATGCCTATTATGAGTTCGCCGAGCGCGGTACCGTTGAAGATGAAGATGGCAATAAGATCGAGTTCACCGGATTTTTGGGTGAGCAAGCCACCAATCTATTTGAGATGACGCGCAAGCATGGCTGAGCCGATTGCAGCGAAACATATTGATGCGTTAAAAGACCTGCTGGGTGCAGGCAATTTCCTTGATGAATCTGATGATATGACGGCTTACGTTATGCCGTGGCGTGGTGAAGCAAAAGGTCATAGCCCACTGATTGCGCAACCCACATCGGTAGAGCAACTGCAAGAGCTAGTTCGATACTGTGCAAAACACTCTATTGCGATGGTGCCGCAAGGTGGGAATACTGGCTTGGTATATGGCGCGATGCCTCAAGGTGAGATTGTCGTATCACTCTCTAGGTTGCGCGCGATTCGTCGTGTTGATTTAACCGATAATGCGATCTGTGTAGAGGCAGGCGTATTGCTTGCCGAAGTACAGGAGCGCGCCAAAGCCGATGATCGGATTTTTCCGCTTAGCATGGCATCGGAAGGTAGCGCACAAATTGGCGGTGTGGCTGCTACCAATGCGGGTGGCACGGCCGTGATCAAATATGGCAATATGCGTGATTTGGTATTGGGGCTAGAGGTCGTGTTGCCTAATGGTGATTTGATCTGTCAGTTATCGCCTCTACCTAAAGACAATGCAGGCTTTGATGTGAAGCAGCTCTTTATTGGATCTGAGGGCTGCTTGGGGTTCATCACCGCTCTGACTCTTAAACTCTTCCCTGCCCCCAAATCGACTTCCACAAGCATGCTGGCCGTTGGCTCAACGCAAGCAGCGAGTGAAACCTATAAACATCTGAAGCAATCATTGGGTGAGAGCATCGTCGCATTTGAGATGATCTCATCGAATGCCATGCAGGTGGTGAATGAGCAGATTGATGATCATCACAATCCTTTTGATGGCAGTCACGCCTATTACTTGCTGGTTGAGGTCGAGAGCACGCTCGCTGATTATCCGTTACGCACCGCATTTGAGAATGCATTAGCGAGCTTGTTTGAATCGGGACAAGTTGAGGATGCAATTATTGCCGAATCGAGCGAGCAAGCGCGCAAATTATGGTCTATTCGCGAGCATGTCTCTGAAGCGGCACGCAAAAGCGGCAAGGGGTTGCATTACGATATTGCCGTGCCCAGCTCCCAGATTGGTTATTTTATCGAGCAGACCAACCCATTAGTAGCCGATGCGTACCCGAATGTGCGTACCATCGATTTTGGGCATTATGGTGATGGCAATATTCATTATAACCAGTATTTCCCGAATGATATTGATGCATCTACCCTGCCCGCTATCCGCGACACTCTGGATAAAATTATCTACGATCAATGTTTATCACTGGGCGGTACCATTAGTGCTGAGCATGGCGTTGGATTAGATCGGCAGAAGCCATTTTATGATTATAACTCTGATGCTTCCATTGCCCTTATGCGCTCGGTTAAAGCGGCCATTGACCCGCAAAACCTGATGAATCCTGGCAAAGTGCTCCACAGTAAAAGCGCTTAAGCGCATCAGCTATGCATATGGGCGGTTTTTTCGTGGCATTCACGGACACACTTTGCTAAAAGCCATCTTTAGGGTTTGCCCACGTGGCGGAATTGGTAGACGCTGCGGACTTAAAATCCGTTGACCGCAAGGTCGTGCCGGTTCAAGTCCGGCCGTGGGTACCATCATACAACCTTGATTCTGAGGGGTTATGCGTTCTTATTCTATTGCTGTTCTCGCCCATGGCCACGCTGATGATGAGCATCTGCTGGAAAGTATTGCTCAGTTTCGTCAACAAATCCCTTTCGCTTCCATTTATTGGTATGGCGAAGGTTTAGACGATAGCAAAAAACTAGCACTGCAAAAGCTAGATGTGACGATTCGTCATGATGAAAGCGCGACGGCATTTAAAACCATTCGCCGTATGTTTACCGAAGTCGATGCGGATGTGTTTGTCTATGTTGGCAATCCTGATTATCCGGCAGACCTTGCTTCCAGCATGATTCATACGCTGGTTGAGACGCGCAAAGACATGGTCTCGGCCGTTAACCCTAAGCTTGGCGGCCCGCTACAGAATGATTACATAAAAATGTGTAATGGTCTGTTTGGTCGTGAGCTGATTTGTCCGCTTTCGGATTACCGTGTGTTTTCACGCCGCTTTGTAAAGTCATTTGCTGCGTTTGAGCGCGGCTTCCCAATCGAGCTGGAATGGAGCATGCACGCGCTTGAGCTAGATATTCCGCTAGCTGAGATGGCGATTGAAGATGCACATCATGAAAAGCTTCGCGCACCAGATATTTATAAGCCAACACGCAGACGCCATAACCTCACACGTTTGATTATGAATCTGCAAGCGCGTCCGCTGAAATGGTTTGGTTTGCTAACCGGTTTATTTGGTGTCGCTTTCACTTTCTATGAGGTGAGCTATATTCTCAGCTTCTTAGAAATCGCCCATATTATCCCCAATGGATGGGCCCTTGCTGGGGCTGTTTGCTTTGCCATTTTGGCTATTTTATCAGGCATTAGCGGCCTTTTACTACACACCCAATCACATGAACGGCGCGAATTAAAACGCTTGCATTTCCAGCAGCACAGCACATTGTAGTCTCATGCAGATTATCGTTTTAGGTATGCACCGATCCGGCACATCAACTGTGACCCGGCTGATCAACATGATGGGCGCTCATGTTGGCGAAGAGGACGAGCTGATTGGTCAGAATGAGGAAAACCCTAAAGGTTTTTGGGAGCGCAAAGACGTTATTGCGCTGAATGATCAGATTCTGCACGCACACAAAGCGTCATGGAATAATCTCACCCATTGGACGCATCTGGCAGATAAAGAGGTCGGCTTCCCTAATGATGAGCTGAGAGCTGAATGTGATTACATCATCGCGCATTTAAATAAGCATCAGCATTGGGTGATTAAAGACCCGCGCCTATGCCAGACATTGCCAATGTGGATGACAGAGCTGCAACGCCCGATTTTGGTCCATGTGCATCGCGATCCGATGGAAATCGCCATGTCGCTTCATAAGCGTAACGGCATTCTTCTCCAACATGGATTGATGCTGTGGCAATATTCTGCCAGTGCGGTCTTAAACCTTATGCAGCATCATGCGGTCATTCATGTGCATTACAAAGACGTGCTAGAGAAGCCGATGGAGACGACTCAGTTCCTCTTTGATGCCATTGTTAAGCAACATCAGGCCAATTACGATCAGGAAGATGCGAAACACAAAATTCTGTATGGCGAAGATGCTCCTGATGAAGAAGCGCATTTAGCTGAAATGGCGCCAGAGCATGCACTTGAGATGCCACGCGAAAATGATGTGCTTGGTTTTATTGAGCCGTCCTTATATCGCTCAAAAGCAGATGAGATTGATAGCGATCAGATTATGACGGTGAAGCAGAAAGCATTGCTTGAGGCGATTGAATCTCAACAGGCGATAGAGTCAGTGCAAGCAATTGCACCGCTTGCTGCAGAGCTGATGCAGGAGTCTCAGGAGAAGCTCCGCCTGAAGCATATTAACAGCCAAATGCAGGATAATTATACCCGCTCGATGACAACGATTAAAGAGCAGGAAATGCGCATTAAAGAGCTATGGGGTGATTTGAACGCGGCAAACTTAAATACCGAGCGTTTGCAGACCATTTATGATGAGCAATGCCGTATCAATGCCGAGCTGCGCACGCAAATCAGCATACTCGGCTCTCATTCGGATGAGTTAAAGAAGATCAAATCCAGCAAGCTATGGCGTATCCGCAATTTGATATTGCGTCAAACTAGCCCTCGTGAATAAAGGCGCCCATTTGTAGGTTGCGCGGGTGACCCCAATCACCGTGAATCTGGAAACGCCACGGCATATCTTTCGCACAATACTCAAAATCTTCCTGAGAATAATGATACGGATCTTTGATGTCGTAGGTGACCACATCATTGCTGATCGAATCATCTGCAGGATGTACTAATGGCTGCGTGATATCGTGGTGATCTGGGCAATGCGAGAATGATGCGTAGAAGACGCCACCCGGCATCATATGTGGGTGCAGCTTGCTTAGACAATGACGGATATGGTTCATCGGTAAGTGCGTAAACACAGACTGCGCCATCGCAACATCGATTTTGGTGTCATTTAGATATGAAAAATCAAACTCAGCGGTCGCGTTGAGGTGAGAGCGTGGTAGACGCTCGCGCTGACGGTCGGTCAGCTCTTTATTATAGCCCGCATCGAGCAAATCTTCGCTGATATCAACGCCGTAATAATTACCAGAATCCAGGTAATCGACAACCATGCGGCCCAGACGCAGTGCGCCACAGCCAATATCCAGCAGTTTTTGGTGCTGTTGCAGTCCTTGTGACTTCAAAAACTCAAGCTGCATTTCGCCCAGCTCATCCCAGAAACCGCCAACAACATCGCGGTGAGAGCCTGAGAGAATCTTGGTTTTCAGATCATCTGCGTAATACGGACTTGGCATGGATATCTCCTTGTTTTTCTGCAATCCAAAGCGGATGATTAGCAAAGACGCGGGCTTTTGTCACGATTTCAATTCACATGACACATTAAGGTCAATATTACCCGCTGGCTCAATGGCTTGCGGCTCGCGGTCGTCCACAACTTTGAACTGAAGCGCATCGACGATGCGATGGACGAATATATCCTCGTCACCCTCTAGCTTGGTCGTGCCGCAATTTAAGAAGTAATGTCCCGGTCTGAGCGAGCAATCAAAGCTAAAGCATACTTCGACGGTTTCGTCGGCTTTCGCTTCGTGTTTTTGTTCGGCCAATTCCAGCGCGACTGCCCCACCGAGATTGATGCCGCGTTTGGTTTTAATCAGCATGCCGTATTTAGGGTGAGTTGCAGGCTCTGTGTAATTCACCGTATAGCGGAACTGATAGCGCTCGCCTGTTTGAAGCATGGTTACCGGTTGACCAGATGTATCACATAGATGTGGATTGCTAATGGTTCCGCCATGTTCTTCATACTCAATGCGGCTTTCGGTTGGCAGCGCATCAGGTGCGGATTCCTGCTTGTCATCTACTGCTGTTAATTGGCCTTTCTTGAGCGCTTCACGAATCGCCGGGCGCTTCTCGCGAGCGGCATAGATTAAGCGCTGATAGCCGGCGATGACTTCTTTTGGCTCGCCATCGCAAATGAATTCGCCTTCATCGATCATGATAGCGCGGTCGCACAGCTCAATGACGCTTTGTGCCGCATGCGAGACAAATAAAATACTGGTGCCCTGCTCTTGTAATTCTTTGATGCGGGCAAAGCATTTACGCTGAAAGCCTTCATCACCAACTGCTAGCGCTTCATCGATGACGAGAATGTCAGGCTTGACGGATACGGCAACCGAGAATGCCAAACGCACATACATGCCGCTGGAATAGGTTTTTACGGGCTGTTCCAAGTAATGTTCTTCAAGCCCAGAGAAATTCACAATCGCGTCATATTCGCGATCAATTTCGTCTTGTGAGAGGCCCAAGATTGCCGCGTTCATATAGATATTATCGCGTCCTGAGAATTCAGGATTAAAGCCAGCGCCTAGCTCTAATAATGCGGAGATTCTTCCCTGAACTTCAACCGAACCGCTGGTAGGGGCAAGGGTTTTGCAGACCATTTGTAGCAGTGTCGATTTACCCGAACCGTTACGCCCAACGATACCGACCGTCTCGCCTTTATTGACGATGAGATCAAGTGGTTTGAGCGCTTCGTGATTACGGAAATATTTGCGGCGACCGCGCCATAGCAATTGCTTCAACCGGTCTTCGGGTCGATTATAGATGCGATAGGTCTTTGAAACCCCACTCAGACGTATCACAGCCATATGTTTGCTCTTGCTAGATTACTCTGCGCTGACCTTACGTTTGATATCACGCAGGCGACGGAACTGGGCAAGCTGCTCGGTGACAACTTTTGCCTTGATAGGGTCCATTTGCGCTAAGATTGGTGCGACTTTACGTGCAGACATTTTATCGACGACTTGCAGTAGAATGGTCATTTCAAGCTCATCGAAAATCTGTGCGGCATCTTTTGCCTTCATATTCTCGTAGATTTTCACCAAGCCCTGAACCTTGCGCTTCTCTTCCTGACTGTATTCTTTCAGCAGATCTTGCACTTCGCCTTTGATTTGCTTGATCTCATTGATCTTATCATTGATACGCAGTTCGGTTGCCTGAAGCAGCTTGTCTTTAAGGTCAATTTCGCGCGAGCGTTTTTCGATCTCTTCGCGGCGCTCAGAAAGGCTTTGCAAAATATCCAGCTCGATTTGGCTGTATTCTTTTTTGCGCTCTTTAACCGATAAGCCCGGCTCGTTATTTAGCTTTGCCAACTCAACATCGTCAGGTGATTCTTCGCCCTCTTTTTTGGCGTCTTTATCTTCCTCATCACCTTCTTTTTCGGCATCTTCTTCAGCCATCTCTTTTTTGTCTTCAGATTCTTCTGTCTTCTCTTCGGCTGCTTGTGCCTCAGGGATATTCCAGACTTCACCCAGCTCTACACTACCCTGATACAAATCAGCGATTTTTACGATGAGCATCAGTCCCATCATCGACATGGTAAGCGGTAACAGTCTAAAGCGTGAAGGTGACGCTTTAGGTGGCTGATAGACATTCTCGGATGGGCTCGATAAGGCAGGCTTAATCGATCCTATAGATTGTGATTCGGTCTTTCGATCATTCATACTTTCTCACCACGCTTCAAAGATTCGAGTACGTCTTGCTCTGACTTTGTGCGTAGTCTAGCCCCTGGGCGTTTACGGCGCAATGCATTCGCATCACCATCCATTTCACCCATTGGTGTATCGCTACGTTTTGATACGCGTTTTAGCACGCTTTCCAAGGGTTTACCCACTTTGGTCTCTTCAAATTCGGAATCATTGCCTGCTTCGAGCAACTCGCGGGCCCGGTTCACTTTTTCAACATCTTCTTCCGATGGTCGTTCATTACGGCGCGACGATGGCGGAGGTGTCTGGCGCGCTGCTGGACGAGACGCAATGCCACCATCCATACGATCAGCCACTTTACTGCCCTTCTCGATCATGAATTGCAGATCATCGGCGATGTAGTTTGCCTTATCGATTTTATGCTGAATATTCTCTGCGATACGCGTGGTTGCTTTGTGAATTTCGGCAATACCGCGCGTGGCGGCTTTGGTTGATTCATCGAATTGCTGAATCACCTGCGCTAACTCGCTTTTAGAGTCTTGCAGCACTTTGATTCTTAAATTTAAACGCCAGCAGTAATAAATGGTGAGGACAAGCAGCAGGGCCATCATGCCATCGACAAAAACCTTCAATATTACATCAACCATTCGGCAATCTCTTCTTTCGTTTGTTTGATCTCGTCCACTAAGGACACAGCTAATCGATCCCCAACTTTGCCTAATTTCCCTGATGTTAATTGAACGCCACCTGATTTGACGGCCACGACATCGTCTGGACGAGTTTCCAGCATCATCGTATCACCGACTTTCAGATTGATTATTTTGCCGATATCGACGGCTAATTCGTCGAGCACGACATCTAAGTCAATGTAGGTCTGCTGCACCTCTTTTCCAAGGTGTCTTTCCCAGACCGAATCCTGACCGAATTTCTCACCCATGAACATTTGCAGAAGCAGATCACGAATCGGCTCTAGCGTGTTATGCGGGAAGAGAATCTCAATCATTCCACCACGTTCATCCATATCCACACGCAGGCGCACCAGAAGGGCTGCACTGTTAGGGCGCGTGATACTCGCAAAACGCGGGTTGTTCTCTAGACGGTCAAACTGGAAGGTGACCGGAGATAGCGGGTCAAACGCGGTACTCATATCGGTGAGCACAATGTCGATGACCTTTTTTACAATGTCTTGCTCGATCGTTGTATATGGGCGACCTTCAATACGAATTGGGCGCGTGGCACGACGTCCACCTAGCAGAATATCGACGGTTGAATAAATCTGCGAACTATCGATGGTGCAAATACCAAAGTTTTCCCACTCATTCGCGCGGAATACGCCAAGCAAGGCCGGTAGTGGAATGGAATTCAGGTAATCTTCGAAACGCAGCGATGACATCGAATCGATGCTGACATCGACGTTATCGGATGTGAAGGTACGAAGCGAGGTAGACAACATACGCACGAGACGGTCGAACACCACCTCGAGCATCGGCAGTTTCTCGTAAGCCATCATCGATTTGTCGAGAATTGCCATAATACCCGAATTCGGGTCTATGCCATCATCACCACTATCGAAACCTAAGAGAAGATCAATTTCATCCTGATTGAGAACGCGTGCGTCTTCGCCCTCTGCACCTTCAGCTGCTGCAGCGTCACCGCCTTCGCCACCATCACCGCCTTCTTCGGCAGCCATCATGGCTTCCCACTCGGCCGCGGCCGCATCATCATCGACGTTGTTCTCTTCTTCTGCCATTTGTGCCTAACGGTTACATGTTATGCTTAGCGAGGCAATTTTGAACTATTGTACAATAATCTCGCTAAAAAGTATATCCTTCACCTGTTGCGGATGCGCTACCTTGTTCACTCGCAACAACAATTCTTCGCGCAGGCGGTAAATACCCGCCGAGCCAGACAAGTCTGACGTACGCAATTCTCTTAAGTATGTATTAAATGCATCTTGAATACGTGGCTTGATCGCATCGATTTTCGGAACGGCCAATTCGTTCTCAAGCTCAAGCGTGACTTTCATTTTCAAGAAACTTACTTTTTTACCGGTCGTGCTCAGATTCACTAGGAATTCAGGCATTTCGTAATAGACCGGACCGAGTGGCTGGCCATCAGGACCAAGCGGCACTCCTTCTTCACCCATTGAGTGTTCGCCCTCTTCGCCTTCGGCACCTTCTTCGCCTTCGGCCATTTCGGTATCATCACCGCCGCCAAATACACCGCCGAAATATAGGCCGGCACCTACGCCCGCCAACAATACGACCACCAGAATTATGATGATGAGTTTCTTTTTCCCACCAACCTGTTCTTCTTCGCCTTCGCCTTCTTCATTCTCGTCGTCGACAGCCATACCTTCTCCTAATGCGTTCTAGCGTAGTTATCTTTAAGCACAAATAATGCCAATTATGCCGAGGTCAGACTTATCTATTATTAGAATTAGTTATAATCTGCGCGGCTTTGCCGTTCAATAAGCAAATTTTTCCTGTTTATATTTGTGGCACATTCGCCATCACATGATGCATTTTTACCTCTCTTAGCAGAATGGCGATGAATCAATGCGTTAACGAATTGGCACGGTTTCTGCAATGTGTTGGCCGGAACATATAATAACGTCAAGAGGACGCGGTCATGGATAACAGTATATATATCGGACTTTCCCGCCAGATGGCACTCTTTCGCGATATGAACGCGACTGCAAACAACATCGCCAATGCGGCTACTCCGGGATATAATGCTGAGAAAATGATGTTCACCCATTATCTGGTCGATGATGGTAACCGCCACAAGATGGCATTCAACCAAGATATTTCCACCTATCGCGATACGCATAACGGCCCGATCAAGCAAACCGGTAACCCATTTGATGTGGCAATTAACGGCCCTGGTTATTTTGCCGTCGAGACCCCGCTGGGTGTTCGCTACACCAAAGCCGGACATTTCAATTTAGATAATGAAGGTCAGCTTGTGAACCCAGAGGGACATATCGTGCTCGATCAGGGACAGCAGGCGGTAGCATTTGAGATCACTGACCGCGATGTTGAGATTGGCGAGAATGGCTTAATTACCGTGAAAACCCCAGCCGGTGAGCGCGAGGTGCGTGGCCAGCTTGGTCTATTTGAGTTTGAAGATGAGCAGCGCATGGATCGTTTAAGTGCGCAGCTTTACGATACTGAACAAGAGCCTTTGGAAGCGATTGAATCGCGCATGATTCAAGGTGCGATTGAGCAGTCAAATGTGTCAGCCGTGAAAGAGCTGGTGCGAATTACAGAATTATCACGTTCGAATACGGGGACCGCGAAGTTCATCGAAGTTATGTATGACCTTCAGCGTAAAGCCTCGAATGCGTACGCTCGGGAATCAAATAAATAAGAATAACTAGTCAGGAGGATTAGCGATGAGATCTTTATATGTAGCGGCGACCGGTATGCAGGCCCAGCAGACCAATGTGGATGTGATTTCTCACAACCTCGCCAACCAGAC
>JALEGK010000020.1 GCA_022763105.1 Rickettsiales bacterium
GTCGAAGAGTGGTTTTTTACCGAAGGTCACATATATATCATGCAGTGTAAGTAATGCTTGCGTCGCCATAGGCATGATGTAGCATGCTGGCTTCAAGATGCAACAATCAGACAGCCAAATAGGCTATAAGGACATATTAAGATGGGTGGTAAACACTATCTGGTTACGGGTGGCGCGGGCTTTATTGGCTCGCATTTATGCGATGCGCTTTTGTTAGATGGGCATGAGGTGAGCGTGATCGATGATTTGTCGACGGGCCATCGTGCGAATGTCTCTCCGGATGCGAATTTCATTTTAGGCGATTGTGCCGATCCGAATATTGTGAAGCCGATTATTAATGCCGTTGACGGCGTGTTTCATTTAGCAGCGATTGCATCGGTACAGAAATCACGCGAAGAGTGGCTGGATACGAGCAAGATTAATTTGCTCTCATCGATTGCCTTGCTCGATGCGATTTCCAAACGCGATAAGCCGATTCCGTTTGTGTGTGCATCCTCTGCTGCGATTTATGGAAATCCGGATTTTTCGCATCTTCCGATTAAAGAATCGACGCCATCCAAGCCTCTTACACCATATGGGGCGGATAAACGCTCAATGGAGCTTTATGCGGCGGTGGCGCGCTCCATGTTCAATATTCCGACGTTATCTTTAAGGTTTTTCAATGTGTTCGGGCCAAGACAAGACCCTCATTCGCCCTATTCTGGCGTAATCTCAGTCTTTGCTCAGCGCATTAGTAACGATCAAACCATTAAGATCTTTGGTGATGGCACCCAAACGCGTGATTTTATTTATGTTTCTGATGTGGCTCAGCAATTAATGAGGGCGATCAGGCGCTTAGAGGAGGGCGTTACTGGCGATGTGCAGGCGGTCAATATCTGTACGGGAAAAGCTATTTCTATCAATAAGTTGGCTGAGACGATTGGCATGATCGCTGGCAAAGAGAATTATAAGAAACAACATGTTGACCCTCGTCCTGGTGATATTCATCAATCGGTGGGGGACGTGACACTTGCTAAAGAAGGCTTTGGTATGAAGGTGATGACCTCTTTTGATGAGGGGCTTAAGCAGACCCTTCAATGGCTTAAAGAGGCATGAATGCTGGCACGGTTTGTGCATATTTCCCACATAATCGATTACTAGACGAGGAGCAGACCGATGAGTGCACAGCTATCTTTAGAGCAGTATGAGCGTATTAATCCTGCGCTTACTGTAAACCATAATGGGCAACAGGTTCATTACGGAACCCCTAACTCTATGACCGCTTGGCGGGTTAAATCCATCTTTGATAAAGAGCCGGATACGATGGCATGGCTGGAGACATTTACAGCCGATGATATCATGCTGGATGTGGGTGCTAATGTCGGTATGTACTCGATTTGGGCGGCAAAAATTGCCGGAACGCGCGTTTTTGCGTTTGAACCAGAATCTCAAAATTTCGCGCAGCTATGTCGTAACATTGCTCTGAATCAGCTAGATAATATGGTGACGGCCTACTGCTTGGCGCTCAGCGATGAAACAAAGCTCGATATTTTACATTTAAGCCAATTTGCTATCGGTGGGTCGTGCCACAGCTTTAAAGATTGTGTTGATTTTCACCTGAAAGAACGTGGAACAGCTTTTGAGCAAGGTTGCTTTGCCATGAGTTATGATCAATTGATTGCAGAGCAAGACATGCCGGTTCCAACACGCATCAAAATTGATGTAGATGGGATTGAGCACAAAGTGATTGCTGGTTTGCAGAATACGTTGGAAAATTCTGTTGTTAAAGATGTCTTGATCGAAATCAATACCAATATCGAAGAGCATGCTAGCTTGATCGAGCATATGCGATCTTTGAACTTTGAATATGATGAGGAAGACACCAATAAATATATTCGTAAAGAAGGCGCATTTACTGGTGTTGGTAACTTTATCTTTAAACGGAGCGAAACCTAATGACCCCTGAACTTCAGCAAGAAATTTTGTATAGCATGTTGCGAAGCCCGTTTAGGGAGTATCCAAGTCCTCATTTTTTCTCTGAATCGGTTTTTCCCGAAGCTTTTTATGACGAGCTGCTTGAGAATCTGCCAGCTGACGATGAGTATTCTGGCATTTATGAGCTTGGCCGTATTACCAACCCTGATAATCGGCCTGAAACACGCTATGTGTTTTCATTGAGCGATGATGTCGACAAGCTGGAAGGCAAGAAGCATGAATTCTGGAGCAATATGGCAGGGCTAATGTTGGGTAAGCATTTCTTTGAAGCAGCGACGCGTAAATACATGCCTTACATTGTGCAACGATTCGGTAATACGATTAATAACTATAGTTTTAAAACCAAATGCGAGCTTTTCAGAGATGTGGAAGGCTATCACGTTGGGCCTCATACTGATCATAAGGCGCGATTGCTGAATCTATTCTTCTATTTGCCTGAGGATGATTCTCGTGAGCATATGGGAACTAGTTTTTATGTCCCTAGAGATTTGAATCAATCATTCAATCATGCGCATCATAATAGCTACGAAGATTTCATTAAGGTCGCAACGGCACCGTATAAACGTAATTGTGGTGCTGGCTTTATACGAACTGATCATTCTTTCCATGGCGTGGAGCCATTGACGGAGAAGGGTTATAAGCGCAATGCGTTAGCCTTCATGATCATGGTAGAGCCTAGGAACCCTCAAGTCGCTATGTAGTTAGCTGCGTGTGATGGTGGGTAAGGTGTTTATCCATAAAACTTTGGATGAAGAAATACCCGTGATCGTATCCTTCATGCTTTTGCAGTGAAAGTGGGTGCCCCACTTGCTTACATGCCTGTTCGAATGTATCTGGAAATAGCTGATGGCTTAAGAAGCTATCTGCCAACCCCTGATCAATTACAATAGGTGCGCGTTGATCTGTCGCTATATCTGATTGCAGCATTAACTCGCTTGCATCATGTGCAGACCAATTCGTGCGATCATCTCCGAGATAGGCGCTGAACACTTTCTCGCCCCAAGGACATTGGGTGGGAGCACAGATAGGGGCGAAGGCAGAAACTGATTTGAATAGCTCAGGGTATTTGAGGTGCAGGGTGAGCGCACCGTGGCCGCCCATGGAATGTCCAAAGATGCCTATTTTGTTTTTTGCGATTGGGAATTCCGCTAGAACTAATTGATAGAGTTCTTTGGCGATGTAATCTTCCATCTGGTAATGCGCGGCCCACGGCTCTTGCGTGGCGTTGATATAAAAGCCAGCGCCTTTACCTATGTCGTATCCTTCTGCATCTGCGACATCATCGCCGCGAGGTGATGTATCAGGTGCAATGAGAATAAGGCCAAGCTCCGCGGCCATTTTGTAGGCGTTGGCTTTGGTCGTGAAATTTTCTTCGGTGCAGGTGAGTCCTGCGAGATAGAAAAGGGCAGGGCACGGGCTCTTCTCTGCTTGAGGTGGCAGGAAGATGGTGAATGTCATGGTGCAATTAGTGGTTGCAGCTTCATGCTCACAATAGATGATTTTGCCGCTGTGGCAGAGATGGGTAGCGTTTTCTTTCATGCTAGTACACGACCACGCTACGGATGCTCTCACCTTCCTGCATGAGATCAAATGCTTTGTTGATGTCATCTAACGGCATGGTGTGGGTGATGAGTGAATCGATATCGATTTTACCATCCATATACCAATCGACGATTTTGGGCACATCGGTTCGGCCTCTGGCACCACCGAATGCAGAGCCGCGCCAGACGCGACCGGTGACGAGCTGGAACGGACGGGTGCTGATTTCTTTGCCGGCACCCGCGACGCCGATGATAATGCTTTCGCCCCAACCTTTGTGGCAGCATTCGAGCGCTTGGCGCATCAGGTCGGTATTGCCGACACATTCAAAGCTATAGTCGGCCCCGCCATCGGTGAGGTCTAAAATGGCTTCGACGACTTGCGGCGTTTCTTTTGGGTTGATGAAATCAGTCATGCCGAATTTGCGGGCGATCTCGACTTTATCGGGGTTGATGTCGATGCCGATGATTTTATCGGCTCCTACCATTTTTGCGCCCTGTATAACGTTCAGGCCAATGCCGCCCAGTCCAAATACGACGACATTTGAACCCGGCTCGACTTTGGCATCGAATACGACAGCGCCGACGCCAGTGGTGACACCGCAGCCGATATAGCATGATTTATCAAACGGTGCGTCTTTGCGGATTTTGGCAAGTGCAATCTCTGGCAGCACCGTGAAGTTTGAGAAGGTCGAGCAGCCCATATAATGCAGGATAGGTTCGCCATTAAGCGAGAAGCGGCTAGAGCCGTCTGGCATCACACCTTGACCTTGCGTCGAACGGATCGATTGGCAGAGGTTGGTTTTTGGGTTGAGGCAGAAATTACATTCACGGCATTCTGGGGTGTAGAGTGGAATGACATGGTCACCGACCTCTACGGAGGTAACGCCCGCACCAATCTCAACGACTACACCTGCCCCCTCATGCCCTAAAATGGCAGGGAATGCTCCTTCTGGGTCTTCACCGCTGAGGGTGAATGCGTCAGTATGGCACACGCCGGTTGCCTTGATTTCGACTAACACTTCTCCGGCTTTTGGGCCTTCTAGATCAACGGTTTCGATAGAGAGTGGTGCTCCGGCTTTGGTGGCAATAGCAGCGCGGGTTTTCATGAAGGCCTCCTTAAACATGTTTGGCATTGATGTAGTGGCTTTGCCGATCAGAAACAAGCGTTCTGTTCAATAAGATTAGGGTATTCTTAGGGTTTTTAGTTGTGGCTTTTGGGCAGATTTGTTGCATTCATGTCATTATGAATCCGTAACAACACGCTCTGAGCCTTTCTTAGCTCTGTCCCAAAAATAATGTCATTTTTTTAATGATTTCAAAGGGCATCTTACTATAATCCCATCCCAGTATATTCGCACAATAGTCTAGATAAAAAGGAAACATCTTATGACTACACTCACCTCCGGAAATGACATCCAAGATTCTTCTGCTGAAACTGACCCGCTAGATATCACTGCTGATGCAGGCGATGATAGCGTGGTTGCTGGCTCTGGCGATGACCGCCTGCTAGGTAGTGAAGGTAACGACACTTTGCTAGGTGGCGAAGGCAGCGACACCATCTTTGGTAATGACGGTTCTGACGCATCAGGTTCTGATGATGACGTGCTTTATGGTGGTAACGGCAATGACTCTGTAGCTGGTGACGGTGGTGCAGACATCATTTACGGTGGTGACGGTATTGTAGATACAGATGATGGTGATGATACGCTTCGCGGCGGTACCGGCAATGACTCGATTCTGGGTAACGCAGGTGATGATGAGATTACCGGTAATAACGGTGCTGACACCATTTATGGTGGTGCTGGTAACAACCTGATCTATGGTGGTAACGACGCTGACGGTGCAGGCGATGGTAGCGACCTAATCTATGGTGGTACCGGAACGGACACTGTATATGGTGGTGAAGGTGATGACACCATTTTCGGTGGTGGCGGTCCAACCGCTCCAACCGATACGAACGATCAGCTATATGGTGGTGCTGGTAATGATGCGATTTACGGTAACGGTGGTGCTGACATCATTGATGGTGGTGCTGGTAACGACACGATCTATGGTGGTATTGGTGCGGATACCCTGACTGGTGGTGCTGGTAACGATACCTTCTTCTTCTTTGATGGTGACACCACAGAAAACAAGGTGATTACGGATTTCGATGTGGATGAGGATTCGATCGGTATTACCTCTAGCACGATTACAAGCACGAGCCAGATTGTGGTTTCTGAGGAAGCTAGCTCTGCACTTGCAGCCCCTGGCGATGTAACTATTACCATTGGTGGCATTACGCTAACATTGAATGGCGTTACTACGAGTCAGTTTAACGCGGTATTCGGCAGTAATCCTGGCAATCTATTTGGCTTCAACACTCCAGGTACGACGCCAACTGGCGGTACCAATACCGGCGGTTCTGGTTCTGATACCACGTCTGGCGGCGACGACACCACCTCTGGTGGCGGCGGCGGTGGTGGCGGCGGTGGTGGCGGCGGAGGTTCTACCTCTGTAACCCGTACCTTCACTGCAACGGCTGGTGAGACCCTAACCGGTGGTAGCGGTGCTGATTTCTTTGATGGCACGGCTGCAAATATTCAGGCAACTGACGTAGTTAACGGTGGTAGCGGTGCTGACATCGTGCGTTTGTATGGTGGTGGTAACTTTGATATCTCTGGTGTTACGTTAAACTCCATCTCTGCTGTTCGTGAATCTGATGATGCTGCGGTGACGATTACTGCTGGTACCTTCAACGGTGATGTTGTTGGTGGTGGTGCTGCTGACACCTTTGTGTATGCACTCAGCGAACTAAGTAACTCTGATCTTATCACCGGTGGTGGTGGTACCGATACGCTGAACATTACCGGTGGTGGTACGATTGATCTGGGTACGGCAGGAAGTAACGTATCTGGCGTTGAGTTGCTAACACTTGGTGCTGCAACGACCCTGACCGCAGGTGATGATACCTACACGATTACCGGTTCTGCTGGTAACGATCAATTCAACTACACCGCAGCTCGTATGACCTCTGCAGATAGCATTGATGGTAACGGTGGTGTTGATACTTTAAACATCACGGATGCTGGTTCTGCGATCGACACAACCAACGTGACCGATGTTGACAATATTAACCTGTCTAGCGCGGGCAACAACACGATCACTGCCGCGGATGACACTTACTCTCTAACGGGTGGTACCGCGAATGATCTGGTCAATGTTGCGGGTTCTGCACTTGATGGCGATGTGACCATCGACGGTAACGGTGGTACCGATACGGTGAACATTACCGGTGGTGGCGCGACTGTAGATGTGACCAATGTTGGTGACATTGATGCGATTACGTTGGCAGCGGCTACGACCATTACTGCAGGTCTAGATGATAACATTACCATTACGGGTTCTACCGGTAATGACGAGTTAAACTACACTGCAGCGAATCTAACCTCTGCTGATACCATTGACGGTAACGGTGGTACCGATACGATTGATGTAACCACAGTAGGTGTGGCTATCAACACGACCAACGTGTCTGACGTTGATAATCTAAATCTTGCGGATGGTGGTGCAAACACCGTGACGGTTGGTACCAACAACTTCAATGTGACCGGTGGTGATAATGATGACACGCTGATTTATGCGGCTGGTGCACTGACCTCTGATGACACCATTGACGGTGGTGCGCATGCAGGTTCGGATACGATTAGCGTAACCGGTGCCGGTTCGATTGACCTAACCAATGTAACCAACATCGAAGCATTGGATCTGACTGCAATGACCGGTGGTATTAACCTAACGGTGAACGCATCTGACTTTGCGATTGCTGGTACGGCTAATGACGATACCATCACCTATGATGATGCGAACTTCTCTGGCGCTGACTCTGTGGATGCGAATGCAGGCGATGATACATTGATTATCAATGATGCTAACAATGGTGGCTTTACACTGGATGCAACCAACCTTGATGGTACCAACACCCGTGAGATCGAAAATATCGAACTTGGCGGTACTGGTGGTGCTAACATCACGCTGGTGGATGCGTTTGTTTCTACCGCGACAGGTACGAATGTAGATCTGAGCCTGGGTAGCCAAAACATCAACCTAGATACCGATGGTCTAACTGGTGCGAACACCGTGGATATTACTGGTGCAGGTTCAAACGTGATCACATTGACGGGTACGAATAACGCCAATATCAACCTGCTAGACGGGTTTAGCAGTAAAGTGATCTTGGCGAACGGTTCTAACGATGAAGTGACCGATGGCAATGGTAACGTGACTGTTACTGCCGATGATGATGCGCGTTTGGATACCAACGATTCTATCGATGGTGGAACCGGAACGGATGTGCTTCAGCTAACCGATAGCGGCACGAACGGTATTTCCATTACTGGTGCTGTGTTTGATGGTACGGGCGTAGACAGCTTCGAGCGTATCGAATTGTCTGGTACCGCTGGTCAAACCAACAATGTTGAGCTGGTCGATGGTTATGTCACCACGACCACCAGTAACTCTGTGACTGTTGATCTTGGTGGTGCACTAGACATCGATGAGCTTGTGACCGTTGGTGTTACCGGTAGCGTTGTGCTTAGCGATGACACTGATGGTACCGTAGACGCCGCTACGGGTAACGGTAACAATGCCAACATTCAGGTGTTGGCTGGTGATGTGCTGAACGTAACGCTTGGCTCTGGTGCGAACACCATTGCTGGTAACGATCAGGATGATACCTTCACTGTTCAAGATAACCAGTTGGCTGCTACTGACAGCATCTCTGGTTCGACCGAAAGCACCGAAGATACGCTTGTGATTACTGGTGCTAACGGTAACGTCGACTTCAGCGTAGCAACCAATGTTTCTGGCTTTGAAGTGATTGAGATTACCGCTGACCGTATTACAGGTACAGATACATTGCTTATCACTGATGCGTTGGTTGACTCTGCAACCGGTGATAGCATTGATATCCGCACCTCAGGTGCAGGTACCGTTTTTGACCTTGATACCACCAATGTAAACTCTGCTCGCTCTGTTGTGATTGATACGGGCGATGCCGTGGAGTTGGCAGATGGTGCAGGTAACAAAGTGTTCGCTGGTGCAGGTAACGATGTTGATATTACTGGTGGTTCTGGTGATGACACGATTTCTGTGGCTGATGCTGATCTGACAACCGATGATTCCATTGATGGTGGAACCGGCGATGACGATACCTTGGCTATCACCGGTGCTGCGGTTACCTTGACTGCGGGTGAGCAAACCAATGTAGACGGCATTGAAGTGCTTTCATTTGATGCTGGTACTCATGTGATCAATGTTCAGGATGCTACGGTAACGGATGCTTCTGCGGATGCGCATGGCGCTGCATTGAACGGCCAGCAGGTTGTCTCTATCCTAGGTAATGGCTCGACCCTGAATCTGGATGCGAGCAACGTAACCACTGCAGGTAACTATGTTAAAGTCGGTGAAACCAGCGATACGGTGAATCTGACAGCAGCGGCAACGAATATCTTTACCGCAACCGGTAACAACAATATTACTGGTAATGCAGCGGCTGGCGATACCATTTACTCTGCTAATGGTTTGCTAGATACCAACGATACCATTGATGCAGGTGCATCAACGGGTGATGCGTTGATCTTCTTAGATGCTACCACGATTGATACGGGTGACATTGCTAACGTAGGCGGCTTCGAGCAGTTATTCTTTGCGGCTGATGGTAACGCTGTCACGTTGACCAGCGCGTTTGTCGATGACACGAACGGCTTGAACGTTTCGGCTGTGACTAACACGCATGATATCGATCTGGATCTGACCGAGCTGGCGACCGAGATCGTTGGTACGGTAACCGAGCTGGTGACCTTAACCGATGATGCAGGTGATATTGGCGAAGTGACCATGCTTGGTGGTGCTTCTGAAGTGAACATTCTTCGTATCGAAGATATGACTCAGAACGTCAGTGTTGCCGGTGGTGATGCTGATGACATCTATGTCTTTGATGCCATCACGCAACTAGATACCAATGATGCGATTACCGGTGGTAACGGTACCGATGCTGCGGTCTTCACCGCAACTGGCGTGACGATGGACCTAAATGCAGACTTTAACGCCTTTACTGGTGCTGGTTTTGAAAACCTGATCTTCACCGGAACCGGTGCGAATGTGACGGCTGTCGATAACAGCGCTGAGAATGCCGCGGGCCTAACGCTTGTTGCTGCTGAGGGTATTGATAGTGTTACCACTGGCGCAAACGCGGTTGGCTTACTATCGTTGGATACGACCGATGGTGTGATTCTGGCGAATGGTAGTGATAACAATGTGACCATTGCTGATCTGAACACCACATTGGCGGGTGGCGATGATACCACCACGGGTGGCGCATCTCGCATTCTGGATATTAGCGGTTATGTGGGTACGAAAGTAACCTCAGGTACTGGTGATGACACGATTATCGGTGGTACCGGTGCTGATACCATTATCGCAGGTGCGGCAGCAGCCGGTACTGGCCACGAACGCTTCTATGGTGGTGCGGGTAACGATGTGATTACTCTGATCACTGGTGCTGCGGATGGTAACGCAACCATTCAAGGTGATGCAGGTGACGATACTATTACGGCGCTAGATGAGCACATCAATAACACGGTGACCATCGGTGGTGGTGCTGATAGTGATGTGCTTGCAATCACTGATGATCTGGATGCTCAGTCAGCAGACTGGGGTGAAGTGACCGGTTTTGAGCGTATCGAGCTAAACAACGCTACCAACACTCAGCTGATTTTGGGTGCGGGTGATGCAGCAGCCGTTTCTGGTGCGATCAATACACTTGTGATCGACTCTAACGGTAATGCAGTGTCTAGCTTACGTATTGCTGATGGCGGCGCAACCGTTGCTGGCGGTGTGAATGCAACGCTAGATGGTGCAGTAACCAACAACTTTACAGTGACTGATGGTAGTACGCTGGATATTGCTTCTACCGGTGGTAACGACACCATTACTGGTTCGGGTGCATTCGCTGATACTTGGACGATTCTGGAAGCGAATCTGGCAGCAACTGACCAGCTAAACTTCGGTGACGGTACCGATAAACTGATCATCGATGAGAGCGGTGGTAACGGTATTACCTTTGCCGATGCTCTGGGTACGGTTGCTGGTAATCTGGAAGAGATTGAAGTGGGTACGATTACCGCTGGTCAAACCTCTACCTTCACCTTCGAGACCAATGCAGATACCTTTATCGGTGCTGGTAACAGCATCATTCTGGATATCAATGGTCAGGAAGTGAGCGGCTTTACGGTTGATACTTCTAACCTGTCTTCTGATCGTACGGTCTACCTATCGGATAACACCGGTCAGGCTGATGTGACGCTGGATAACACTGCGGATAACGCCTCTGGTTCTCGCGTTGCTATCTCTGATGGTACCGATGGTAACATCACTGGTAGCGCAGAAGATGATACCATTATCGGTGGTGACGGTGACGACACCATGGTTGGTGGCGACGGTGATGATAGCTTGATCGGTGGTGCCGGTCAGGATTCCTTCACCGGTGGTAACGGTAACGATGAGTATGTTGTGAATGATCTGTCTGAGATTATTGTGACTGACTTCAAAGTAGCGGGTGCAGATAAGATTACCTTCTCTGACGCTGTCTTTGATTTCAACGCAGCATTCCCAGGTCTGGCGTTCACCGCGTCTGATATCACGGCTGTAACCACGTTCGATAGTGGTGCACAAGACTTCACGGATAACATCGCACCAGGTAGTGTTCCGGTGACGACCAACTTCCTATTCGATGTAGCGGATAAAGAAGTTTGGTACGATGCAACGCCTCTAGTGGCGGGTGGTGAAGTGTTAGTTGTGACCATCGAGAATGGTTCTTACAGCTTCTCTGCTGCTGACTTCGCGGCTGTTGCATAAGAAGTCTTAAGCAAACCAAATCGGAAAAGGCGGGGTTATTTCCCCGCCTTTTTTGTATCTAGTGAATGGTAGGGGAAATATTTCTATTAGCGGCGCTTTCTTGCAACTTAGCGCTATACCCACCACTTAACTGTGACGTGCGCAATTGTGCATGTTCTTGAGCCTGAGTGGTGATGCCATCGATTAGTTTTGCGCTGGTTGGGCTGGCACCAAACTCCGGATGCCATTGCACGCCGATCATTTTAGCATTTGCGTAGGGACCATTAGGGTCAGGTTCGATGGCTTCGACAATGCCATCATCCGAAATGGCAGAGGCGATAAAACCTCGGCGCACTTCTTTGATAGCCTGGTGGTGAAATGCATTCTCGTTGATGAGCTGTGCGTTAGGCTGGTCATGCCCCAGTGTGATCATTTGTGATGCACCATCGACCATGTGAGACAGGTGTGTGCCATCTAGAATGGCGACTGGCTGAACGGCGACATAATTCGGCTCATTCTGCCAATGATTCTGGCCCGTGACATCCGGTATATGTTGATGCAGGCTGCCTCCATCTTTTGCATGGTTTGCGATATTGATTCGTTGCATGCCAGCGCATATGCCCATTAGTGGTACATCGTAAAATAATGCCGCTTCAATCAGCCCATTTTCGTATAATGCGCGAGAGTGATCTGGATTGATTTTGGTTTCGGGGTGATTCGTTGTTTCACCATATTCGCGCGGGTCGATGTCATCATCGCTGCCCATAATGACAAAGGCGTCGAAGCTGCGGATATCGGTGCCGATATCGCGTGTAGACGGGTCTGATAAAAAGACTGGCTCGGCCCCTGATGCCCATAGGCGATGCATCATGGCCTGCACCGATTTTGAGTCGATTGCTGAGCCACTTACGCCGATTTTTACCTTTGGTTGCTTTGCCATAGTCTCTCCAGCCTATATTGTAGCGGCTGAGTTCTAAAATCGTGTGACAATTCGATTAAAGTTTAAGAGGTTAGATGGGGATTGGTGGCGCAGCCTAGTTGACCGATACCGAACCTGTCTAGAGGAAAGAACGCTGGTAGTTCATTATCCTAAGATGGCTATTTAGGCTGAACTTTAAGCCCTCACCCAGATGTGTGGTGTGGAGGGAGGGTATGCCTCCAACACCAAATCAGCGTGTGTATCAAACATTCTGTGGTACATATATATTACTGCTTATATACGTTGCGGCTTGGGGGGGGCACACCACCCCTCATTTCCAGCCACGCATTCCCGTGATGGCGGAAATAATTTCATAATTCAAATGCTTAATTTGATGCTCTTGAGGGTGAGTAAGGTGTTTTAGGGCATTCATTTTCACAATAGCTTCATACATTTACTGGAGCATTAATTGTAGAATTGAGAAGGTGCAATAATCACGGAGGCGTACCAGTGACTGAGACTTACAAGGCTATTAATAGTAATGCTGAATTACAAACTGCGATCACCGATCTCTTTGGTGAAGATGCGGGGTGGGTTAAAGAATATTTTGACAGTGGAAGCATAGGCATGCTGGGCGGTACTTTTGCTGGTGATGATCGTAAAGCATTTGCCGATGGTATGACAACAATCATACGCGGTTTATTAAAACCTGGTGTCGGAGGGGATCAAACCTTACGTATTAAGCAGGGTCGTGATCCGATTGATAGTTTTATCTTTGCATCTTTTCTTAGTGATGGTCGTGTGGATGTTGAGGAATTCAGGAAATTAACCACCCGCTATGATCTAGGGCCGATGAAATTAAAAGAGCGCATGGGTGATGAACTCTATGCGAAATTTGAGGCGCTTAGCATTGGAGTTTTAAATGGTATTGCTGATAAAGACCCTAATTCCAGAACCAACACTTATTCTAGACCGGAATTTAGTCAAATTTTTTCCAGAGGTTATATCAGTCATGCATATAAGCCATTATTTGGGGATGCAGTTCAGTTTGAAGCGGCGATTGGGGATATGAACGCTATTTGTAGTTCAACGCCACAAGCAGATATGAAAGACGCACTCCCTATTACGGACGCTTTGAAGAAAGCAGGAGAAGGTATTGCACGGTAATCACCGACAATCTACATCACCGGAACGGATGGTAGATGATATGGGCAAAGGCTTTGGGGCTTTTGTTGATAGCGTGTTGCGTGGTCGTGATAGTAAAATGCTACTAAATAGTAGTATCGGTGCGGGAGCATTAGAAATTGGTTGGCCGAAGCCTATTACGGTTGAAGGATTTGATGGAGAAGCCATCACTTCGACTCTGCCATTTGATATTACCAAGATGATCACGAATAATAAGCAAGTGGTTGATAGTAATAGCCAGAATTGGAGTGATGGTCTATTTAACGATCAGCATCCGTTGTTTGACTTTGACGCTAATAATTTCACACTGTTTGGTCTTGATTTGCCTGATATGTGGAATCAGATTCAGGCTGGGTTAGGCTATCTTAGTACCGAGCAGATTGATGCTTTAAAGAAATCTGGTGAACTAGGTGGTCACGGCAGTCCCATCTATACCAACCAAGAAGGTGGTGTATCGAATATCGCGACGGAACTTGGCCTACCCGATCTGCCATATGGTGGTATTGCGCATTTTGCGATGATGGGAGCGGCTTTGTACGACACAGGGCGGACATTCCACGATCTATGGAAAGAGCCAGCACTCAAGCATAATGTGCTGAAGATTATGACGCACCCTGAAATGACGGAAACATTGCTACATCGTGGCGTGATGTTAACCGTTATGGGCTTGCTCCACCCGCTGGGACCGTTGGTGTCGATTGGGGTTTCATTCCTTTGTGCACATTTGGTGCATAGTGCCTTTAAAATGCTTGAGGGGAATAAAAATATCGTGAAGCGAGTCGCTGATGTTCCTGTGCTAGGAGCAATCTATAACGCGAGTGGTTTCAAAGAATGGGCGGAGAACGAAACGTATGATCAGGAAGATTTAGGGTCAATTGCAGATATTGGAGAAGATGAGATCAGCAACCTCGAGCCGACTGTTGTGACTTTGCCTAATGAACCAGTCACAGCTGGTAATCCACATGAATTACGTTTTCGTCTTGTCGATAAAGATAGTGGTCAATTATTGAGTGACCAAGATTTGTTGCGTACTCATGAAGAACTTATTCATACGATGGTCGTTAATAGCAGTCTAACGGATTATCACCACTTGCATCCAATATATGACCCTAAGAGCCAGAGTTTTGTTTGTCATTTTACCCCTAATAGTAACGAGCCTTATCATGCGTGGCATGACTTTGCACCACTTAAGGGTGCACGAACATTTCATGTTAAAACTGAACTAGAATCGTCTCAGAGAAAAGCCGTTCAGATGCAATTTAACCCTAGCAATAAGGCGTTATCAGGCAGCTATCAGATGGAGGCAGAGTTTTCACCACCACTTAGAACCGGTGTTGATACTACTCTCACTATTCGGGTGCGAGATGAGGAAGGAAATATTGTTACGAATCTTGAACCTATGATGGGTGCGTTTGCCCATTTAGTTGGGTTCAGTGATGATGGATTGCATTATATTCACGCCCACCCTATGGGAGATGAGCCGGTAAGTGCAGATGAACGTGGTACGGGTGTTCTACAGTTTCATATTAAGTCACAGAGCGATAAGCCAATTCGCTTCTTCCTTCAAAGTAGGATGGAAGGAAAAGAGCATATTTTTACGTTCGATCAGAAATCCCAAGGGAAAGCACAAGGTCAACCTAACCATTCTATTTATTCAGTAAAACACATGCACCATGAGTTAGTATCTTCAGAATACAGACTCATATAATAATGCAAATAAACTGGTAAGCTTGTACCGCGGTACGCCCCTACCTTGCGAAAACCGTTTGATGGGTTCGCAGAATGCTCGAAAATCGAAGATTGGCGCGCCCGGCAAACGCTAAGTTCACTTTGTTCACTAAGCTTTTTGTCGAAGAGATTCTCATCATGAGAGTGCTTCAGTATTTCATCAGTCTTTGAGCAGACTTAGAAATACTGGCGCGCCCGGCAGGACTCGAACCTGCAACCTTCAGATTAGAAGTCTAACGCTCGTAATGTATATCAAAGTATCTCTGTGTATGCAATAGCATATATTTCATTGAGTTATTGGCCTTTATCGGATATGAGGGTATTTAGAAATATCTAAAAATATCGCCCAAGAAGGGCACGAAAAGGGCACGATAAAGTAGCGATGGAAGCTAAGAATCGATTTAATTTTACTAAGAAAGCTATCCAAAAATTACCGGTTGCTGATAAGGGAAAACGCCCTGCTTACTTTGACACGCAAATGAAAAACCTATGCGTGACGGTAACAGATAAGGGCAGCAAAATCTTTTGGGTTCGTAAAGTGATAGAAGGTCGTTCACGAAGAGTGAGATTAGGAGCGTTCCCTGACTTATCAATAGAAAACGCCAGAGAGATGGCGTTAGAAGTAAAAAATCAAATTGCGAAGGGAGGAAATCCCTTTGAGCATCGCCAACGCTTCAAACTAGAGCCCACTTTTTCTCAAATGTTTGCACAATACTTGGAGAAGCATGCGAAGCCGTATAAGAAGCCTTCGTCACTACGTGCTGATGAATATAATTTTCATAAGTATATTGATAAAGATATAGGTCACATCAAGCTGTCGGCTGTCACAGGTGATGACATTCAGCGTTTACACAGTAAGACAGCAAAGAACCATGGAAAGTACGTTGCAAACCGGATTTTGGCTTTAGTTCGTATCGTGTTCTCAAAAGCGATTGAGTGGAATATTACCGATAAAAAGAATCCAGCATCACACATTAAGCCATTCAAAGAACACTCTCGTGATCGATTCCTTCAAAAAGATGAACTTCCACGCTTTATAGAAGCATTGGAAGCCGAGCCTAACCGAGATATTAGAGATTATGTATGGGTAAGCCTTTTAACAGGCGCAAGGCGTGGGAATGTTCAGGCAATGCGTTGGAAAGATATTAGTTTAGACCGCATGGAATGGCGTATTGAAGATACGAAAAACAATGAGCCGCAGGTGATACCACTTGTGCCCTTCTTGTGCGATTTACTCAGTCACCGCAAAAAACAAAATAAGAATGGTTCACCTTTCGTATTTGCAAGTCGTGGAAAGACAGGTCATTTAACCGAGCCAAAGTCTGGTTGGAAGCGTATATTGAAGCGTGCAAATATTGATAATTTTCGTATTCATGACTTGCGCCGGACGTCTGGTAGTTATCAGGCTGCACTAGGTACAAGTTTACCGATTATAGGAAAATCTTTAGGGCATAAAAGTTTGGCAGCAACGCAGATATATTCTCGGCTCGATATTGACCCTGTTCGTGATTCTTTAACTCAAACTGCTGATGTTATATTGGCCTTAGGTAAGAAAAATGCCTAGCTCATCACTTAAATATAACTTTTCTGGTGTTCATGCAGTCTTTCCTGAATTTACATTTGATGAAGCCGCTTCAGTAGAAGAGGATCTTGTTGGAGTGTTAGGCGGAGGGCTGCCAGAAACCACTCACTGCTTTATCAGAAATTTTGTAAACAAATACCGAGAGCGGACCTTTGTTTATTACGAACGTCCTGCGCGAGATAGTGTAGACAGAATGTTACAAGAGGCAGAAAGCGCTCTTGATAATATTTATCAGGTTTTCGGTGAATCAAATCGGTTCATAGTAGATCAAGAGATGCTAGATAAAAACGGTCAACCAAGCAGGGCACTGGATTATATTAGCTCTAAGTTAATTGCAGCGGCATTTAGTTCTGAAGATGGCCCTGCTATCCCACTAGCCTCTTACAATGCTGCACTTCATCAGCTCGTATATTCTGCTGATGCAATTAAGCAAGCCGTTGCAAGTGCTCGTCAAAGCCTAAGCAAGCAAGAGTACGAAGAAGCACTGGTTGGCCCTGTAAATAAAGCAGATGTAAGAGAGATTGCGATTGCAGAGTTTTGCGGGGTTTGGAAGTATGCTTTTAATAGGTCAATTAGCGCTCATGTGGACGGCGATTTCAAGAAGTGTGTAGAGGTTCTGTTAAAGGCAGTCGAATGGAGCGACAACAGAGCAACTTACAGCATTGCATTACCTAACGAAGAAAGTGGGATTAGAAAAACACTGGTAGCGGCTCGTGACTACTTTGATCGATTTGGGCCGAGCAAAGACTATACATTAGCCTGTTGGGATTTTGAGGAGATTTCATAACAGGAAAAAATCCATCCGAAAAAATGAATTATTCTTCCTCTAAAAGATTTTGCCGTATCTGACAGTATCTGCTTGTAACTAAAAAGCAGAAAGGCCGATAAATGTCAGACCTACTTACCCCCGAAGAAACTGCCGAATTGTTAGGCATTAGCGTGAATACCTTGCGTATGTGGCGTTGTGCCAAACGCTATGATTTACCATACGTTAAGGTTGGGCGATTAGTGCGCTACAGAGAGAAAGAGATACAGGATTTTATTCTAAGAAATCAGAAGCAGGGCCAGAGTTTAGAGGCTTTGTAATATAAAAACGCCACTACGAGAGTGGCGCTTCCAACCTTCCACAAATCACTAACAGTAAACTGCCAGTATTATCTTTAAGCTAGTCTATGACGTTTCATAAGACAAGCACCGAAGATGGCTCTGGCACACAGGAGAGCTATATCGTGAAAAAGGAAAAACTAGACTTCGAGTATATTGAAAGAACGGCCTATGCCAGCCGACTACAAATAGTAGAACGTTGGTTGCCAGGTGGTAAATTCCATGCGCATGCTTCAGATGAGTATGTAGCCCTTAACCCCAAGCGGTCAGATAATCGCCTTGGCTCATTCAAGGTTAATATGAGCTCATTGCTCTGGGCAGACTTTGCGACTTCGGATAGTGGCAAAGGGCTCATTAGTCTTGCGGCTTATTTATTCGATTTGTCATCATATCAGGCTGCATTGCAGTTGGCACAGATGATCGGCGTGGAGGAGCTAGCATATGTCAAATAGCTTGCCCGATGCGTTTGCTCCGTTATCTGATGAGGAGAGGCAGCGCCCTGCACCTATGCCTCATGTGAAAGAAGAATGGGTAAGGATAGAATCTGTACCTGCTAATGAAATTGAACGCCTTAAGCCGCAAGGACATCCTGAGAAAACGCACCGATATTATGATAGGGAAGGGCGTATTGAGCAGATTATATTTCGATACGTAAATAAAGACGGTAGCAAACGATTTACTCCTTATACGTTCTGTAAGAACATCGCCACAAATGAGCGTGGGTGGCGAAAGAAAGGAGTAGAGGGGAAGCGCTCTCTATATAATCTCCCAGAACTGTTAGAGAGAGTAAGCGCGCCTGTAATTGTTACAGAAGGTGAGAAAGCAGCCGATGCCATAAAAGAGTTGGGATTAGACTATGTGGCTGTCACATCTAGTAATGGTTATGCATCGCCAGCAAAAAGCGATTGGATGCCCCTCAAAGGTCGTCATGCCGTTATCTGGGGTGATAATGATGATGCGGGCCGTAAGTACGTCAGGTCAGTTAAGGAGCTGCTTCTTCAGGCGGGTGTATTATCCCTCTCTATTGTTGAGTATGACGATAGCTTTGCAGATAAATGGGATGCAGCTGACGCATTAGAAGAAGGGTGGAGTAAAGAGAAAGCCGAAAAGCTCTTAAAGTCTGCAAAGCGTATTTCTATTGAGACACTCTATCCAAAAGGATTTAATCGTAACGATGGTGGGGTGTTTTGGACTCCGGAAGGAGAAGACAAAGACCCTATTAAGATTTGCTCGCCACTAGATATTATCGCGCATACTCATGATGAGAATGGAGAGAACAGTGGCCTATTACTACAATGGGTATCGCCTCGTTCTAATATGCCCCACGAGTGGGCCATGCCTGTCAAATTGCTTTCTGGGGATGGTAGAGAGATACGAGAATATCTTCTGGATCGAGGACTTGTACTGCATAACGGATCGAAGCAAAAGCAGAAGCTGTTAGAGTATTTGCAAGAGTCTCAGCCTGTACGCCAAATGACGAGTGTGTCTCGGATTGGGTGGCATAATGATTACTATGTAATGCCCGGCGGCACTTTTCCTGAATCTGAGAATCTAGTGCTTCAAACCAAGATGGATGACTATCGTGTTTATCAAAGCAAAGGATCGTTAAATGATTGGCAGTCGTATATCGCTCGATATACGGAGGGTAACTCAAGGCTTGTTTTCGCAGTTTCATGTGCATTTGCTGCACCGCTGATGAGGCTTATTGGTAATAATGATAGCGGTGGTTTTCATTTCATTGGAAATAGCTCGATCGGAAAATCCACTACATTGAAAGTAGCAGCAAGCGTATGGGGTGGTAATGATGAAAGAGATTTCATTGAGCAATGGAGAGCGACGTCAAACGCACTAGAACGTTTGGCTGAAACGCATACTGACAGCCTATTGTTGCTTGATGAGCTGGGACAGGCAGACTCACGTGATATTGCTGATACGATTTATATGCTGGCAAATAATCAGGGCAAGAAACGTATGTCTAAGGATGCTGCATTAAAAGACTCGTACCGTTGGCGGCTATTATTTATTTCGACTGGCGAAGTGTCGTTAGAGAGTAAAATTATTGAAGCAGGGAAACGGCTAAATGCAGGGCTTGAAGTGCGATTCATCAATATTCCAGCTGATGCTGGACAAGGTTATGGGGCGTTCGAGAAAATTCATGATGAATTTGAGCATCCAGCTGAATTTGCACGCTACCTTAATGAACGCAGCGTAAAATATTATGGTGTGCCAATCCGCGCCTTCTTAAAGCGTTTGGTAAACAATAAAGAGCCTTACTTAGAAAGCGTTGCGCAAACAATGGATGCCTTCAAGCAAGAAGTGCTACATGAAAGTTATGATGGTCAAGTGGCGAGAGCAGCAGAACGATTCGCTATGGTGGCCGCAGGGGGAGAGCTGGCAATTCGTATGGGCGTATACACGCTTGAACAAGGAGCAGCACTTGAGGCCGCAGAGCGTTGCTTCAATGATTGGATGCAGTATCGTGGTACATCTGGTCGCTTAGAAGATGCTCAGATTATCAAAGCCGTGCGTTTGTATCTGGAGAAATATTTGGATAGTCGATTTTCACTAGAAGGCGATGAAGTGAGGGGAGAGCGTGCGGGGTGGAAACAAAAGAATGTCTTAGTCGACGGCACTCCCTGTGAGGAAATTTTTTATGTTTCTAAAGAGATGTTTCGTAACGAGATATGCAAGGGCTTTGATTATAAAAATGCCGAAGCTGTACTAATTAAAGAGGGTTTTCTTTTTCCCGATGGTGCAGGTAATGCAACGCGTAACAAAACGATACAAAGCGCTAAAGGAAGACGCTATTGGATTAACGGAAACATATTATCTTAGGTTGTTCTGCCTGTTCCGATTGTTCTAACGCCATAACAGGCTGAATATCATGAATTATATCTGCTGTTGCGCAGGAACAAGTCACTAAGATGCGATTGTTCTGTTTGTTCTCTGGAACAATGGGAACAGTGGGTGGATGGGTTTTTGTTCTTGACCCAATTTATTTAAGTCTGTGTAATTCCTTCGATTTCTGTTTGGGAACGATGAGAACAACAAGAACAGGGAGTTCGACAAGCATAGGAGAGAGCTTACGCTATGAGATATGAGCATCAAGACGACTGGCGTTTTAAGTTAATGCTTTTTGTCTACGAGAATTTTTCAAAGATTTTATTAACCGCCTTCAGCCTGTTTGTGGCGTATGTCGAGTTAAGTGCATTTCTCGCAAATATACCTTGGTTTAATGAAGATGTTGTGTTGATGGAGGGGGTTTCAACATCAAAGGGCGCGATCAGTGAATATATTGTTTTGGCGATTTTATTGTTCGCGAATGTTCACTTATGGCTAAATGATGCGACACGCTCTAGAGAGATCAAGCTGTATAAAGGTCTTTTGCTATCTAGCAGTCCTGCGGAGGATAAACTAAATGTATACTTGGCGCATTTAAGTAAGCGGCGATTTAATTTTGGCCACTCGCATAGAGTTAGCATTTATAAATACGACAAAGACTTAAAGTGCTTCTTCAGAGTAGCGCGCCATTGCCAGAGAGTTGACTGGAGTGACGGTGGGCATCGGGAAAGCTATTTGAGTGATAAAGGTATAATCAGCAAGGTTTGGAAGGATGAGGACTTTAAAATCAAGGGGCTGCCAGATAGAGAGAAAAATTTTTATGGGTACAGTATGGAATTGGATCGTGAAGGAGTTGGGCTTCCCGATGACGTGTTAAAGAAAATGAGGATGCCTAGCCGCTCTTATTGCGGGTTTAAGGTTCACGACCCAAACGAACCCCACAGCCTTGGAGTGATTATATTTGAAAGTACGAAGCCAAATGGGTTAAAATATCGCAGGCTAAAAAGATTCATGCATTCTTCAGAAGGTAAGTTGTTAGCCCAGTTGACAGAAAGCAGGAAGTTAACGCAGAATGACAGTGAGGTAGGTTTATGGCCGCTTTAGGTGACATAATTGCGTATTTGTATCACGAATATCCTCTTAAGACTGACCTCTCTAAGGCTCGGGTTAATAAGCTTATTTATTTGGCGGACTGGATCTCTGTATTAAACAGAGGGCATCAGGTTTCAGATATACAGTGGGTGTTTAATAGATATGGTCCTTATGTGGACGATATAATTGAAGCTGTGGTATGTGACGATAAGCTGCATGTGCAGTCCACAAGAAATTATTTCGGAGACTTAAAAGAGATAATTTCAGCGGATGAAGATTATATTCCTGAAACACTGAGTGATGAAGATAAAGATTACCTCAGTGATGTTATCAAAGAGACTTCAGCGATGAGTTTTAAACCCTTCATCGATTTTGTGTACTCCACATATCCTGTTAAGTCACAGCCTCGAGGTGCTTCGTTAAACTTGCCTCAGTTGGCCGATCAGTTAAAATCCCTTATTAGTCGCGCGGCTAGTTCTGTAGTCTAGTATTAAGCACCCCTATAAGGCGTTTGATTCTGTTTCTCTCTGCTTTTTCTAAACAGTATAATACAGCATTAAAACTGTTTAGGGGGAGTTATGCCGATACCATATTTATTGATGGGTGCTCTAGGGCTTGGTGCTGCACTATTGCTGAAATCTGAGGCTGATAATCAGCAGCCAGCGGCAGATGATGAGAAGTTATGGGAAGAAGAAAAGGAAAAGGTTTCGACTGCCATGGCTATAGATATAGGAACGGAAGATGGCTCAGAAACAGTAAGCGAAACAGAAAAAGATGGTGCTGTTTCCCCTTATAGGGAAAATCAAACAGTTTCTGAACCAAATGCATTACGCCGTGGTGACCGCTTTACATGCCCTGATACAGGACAAGAATTGCAGGTTCGTGCGGTCGGTGGTCGTGGAAGAAAAGCGGTTCACTAACTCGCCTGTGGGTGACACTCCCTATATACCTTCATTGCGTGTTCATTACTGACCTTAGTGTAAATTTGGGTGTTACTGATACTGGTATGCCCAAGCAGCTTTTGCAGAGATATGATATCTGTTCCGTTTTCCATCATGTGAGTGGCAAAGCTATGTCTAAAAGCATGCGGTGTTACCGTGTGGGCCAATCCTAGTTCTTTTCGCACTTTTACAACGATGCGTTGAAAGACTGCCATCTGCAATCTGTCGCCATGTGCACCTATAAACAAGGGGCAGCCGCCTATGACTTGCCGAGGGCGTAAAGCAATATAGCACTCTAGTGTTTTTTGAGCGATTGGTAAGAGGTAGGCCATACGTTGGCGATTACCTTTCCCTGTTATACGGATATTTTCTTTAATCGTGCTACCACTGAGTACATCGCGGTCATTTAGCTTGAGTGCCTCTCCTATACGCATGCCTGTGCTATAGAGCAATGTGAGCAAAGCTCGATCTCGAATACCTATCCATGGTTTGCGCGAAACAAAAGTGATAGCTTCTAAGCAATGAAGGGCTTCATCAACGGTTAGGGGGCGGGGTAGCGGCCTTTCTGCTCTGGGCAGTGGCAAGAAATGTGGTTCTGAGTTTGTGATGCCATGGCAATCTTCTAAGAAAAGATAGAATGAGCGGATTGAAGCAATCACTTTTCGCGTTGAATATGCTTCATAACCTTGAGCATGACGGTAACTAAGCCATCTCCTAAATGACTTACGATCTAGCAACGCTAGAGACTCAAGGCTAATAGGAAGCCCTAGTTGTTGCTCGATAAAGCAAAGAAACTGTCTAGTGTCGCTTAGGTAACTGTTTGCTGTTAGAGGTGCTTTCTGTTTGCAATGAAGCAGCCATTCAGCCCATTCGTGAAGTAAATTATCCATGGCTAGCCTCGACTTGAATTTGCGGGGTGATGAGGGGTAGCCATTGATCGAGTGTGCGATTGACTACCCAGACAGATACACCGAAACGTTTGGCAATTACGCCCTTTGGGGTTTTAGCGATATGAAGCCGGCACATGGCGCGTGACCGCAGGTGATGCAGTCTTTTTTGTATTCGTTGATGTAGATAAGTGTAGTGGCCTCGTAATCTCTCGGGGGACACATCATGCAGCATGGCGCGTGCTGTTATGATTTCATCTATAGGGCACTTACTCTTTCTGCCTTCTCTATGGATGTTGAGAGTGATCCAGAACATACGAGAGCTTTCTGTTTTCCAGATATTCAAACGTTCAAGGCGTTCGTGATCTATGTCCTTTTGACGTTCGATACTCCGAGCTAAATCGCGCATGAGTGGCGCAGCAAGCAATGTAAGCTGCTCGGCCATGGCTCGTGACAGGTTAAGAGTAATCTCAATACGATCATTGCCTGCTGATGTGACGTTGCTTATAGAAATAGGGGATGAATGAGAGAATAAGTCTGGAATATCGGGCATTTGAGCCTCCATCTAACGTAGGTTAAACCAAGCGTTAGACTGCATCCCAGAAGGGCACGGCAAGGGCACGAAAAATATCTCGGAGGATGACAAAAGCCATCAACCCATTGATATGTTTGGCGCGCCCGGCAGGACTCGAACCTGCAACCTTCAGATTAGAAGTCAGATGCTCTATCCAGTTGAGCTACGGGCGCAACCCGTTTCATAGTGGGCAAAATTGGTTAATAAGTAAATAAGCATCGCAGCTTTTTTGACAAAGATGTGCGTTTATTGCGAGGCTCAGACGTTTATTTCCACGCCGGATTGGCTGAGTTGGTCTTTGAGCTGGGCGATGAGTGTTTGCAGATTCTGCTCATTTCGTGCCTCGCAGCGGGCGATGATGGCGGCTTGCGTGTTGGATGCACGCAGCAACCACCAGCCATGCTCGGTATTGACTCTTACTCCGTCAATATCGGCGAAATCAGCGCCTTGCTGCTCTAGGCGGACACGTACCTCATCGATGATCACGAATTTACGTTCTTCGGTGCAATCAATTCGAATTTCTGGTGTTGCGTGCTGAATCGGCAGTTCGTCAATGAGCGTGCTAAGTGGTGCATTTACGCTAGATGCAATTTCAATGAGGCGTAGGGCTGCATATAGCCCATCATCGAAGCCATAGTAACGGTCCGCAAAGAAGATATGGCCGCTGGCTTCACCGGCAAAGGCGGCGCCGGTTTCTTTCATCTTGCTTTTGATATGGCTGTGGCCCGTCTTCCACATCAGCGGTTGGCCGCCATTATCTTCAATGAGTGAGAAGAAATCCTGGCTAGTCTTCACATCGGCAATGATGGTCGCATTACTATTGTCGCGCAGCACACGCAGCGCCAAACACATGAGCATGTGATCGGATAAGATCATTTTGCCCTGATCATCGACCGCGCCTAAGCGGTCGCCATCACCGTCAAAGGCGAGGCCCAAATCGCATTTTTCTTTATTCACCACATCGATCAGTTGCTGCATGTTTTGCGGCACGGATGGGTCTGGATGGTGATTGGGGAAGGTGCCGTCAATCGTTTCATTGAGCAGGATATGCTCCATATGAGGCAGCTTCTTGGTGATGGCTTGGCAGACTTCACCAGCGGCACCATTGCCTGGGTCCCATGCGATTTTGAGTGATTTATCGTTATCGATACCAGTGCTTTCAATCAGCGTGTCGACATAGCGGTCGAATACAGAAAGTTCTTCAGAGGTGCCATCTGCATGAATCCAGTCACCTGCGGCGGCCAGCTCGCCCATCTCGCGGATTTGCTGCCCGAAGAAGCTCTGCTTGCCCAGCATCATTTTAAAGCCATTATGCGTTGGTGGGTTATGCGAGCCCGTGATCATGATGCCTGCATCGGCCTCTAGTTCGTAGACGGCAAAATAAAGCATGGGGGTTGGGCCAACACCGGTATCAACCACATGCGCACCCGCAGCCATTAGGCCGTTGCGTAGCGCTTCGGATAACTCTGGCGAGCTGAGTCGACCATCGCGTGCAATCGCAATTTTTGGTGCGGCTTTGCCTGTGGTGCGTGCAGCAATCGTTGCGAAAGATTGCCCAAGAACAAAGGCGTCATCCGCGGATAGGGTTTCGTCTAAGATGCCGCGTACATCATATTCGCGCAAAATAGACGGATGGAATTGATACGCATCATGGCGTTTGGCTGCTTGCGTCATGTGAAGCTCCTTACTCTTAGCCGCGTTGGCGATGAGCGCCCTTTATTAGCACTTCTTTTGCCTGATTGATTTGACTAGCCAGATAGGCTGACCCGCCTCTATCGGGGTGAATATGCCGCATTAAGCGGCGATGTGCAGCAATTATTTCACGTTTATTGGCTTCAGCATTTATGCCTAGCACCTCGCGGGCTGTGTTGCGGTCCATCGCATTTTTTAGAATGTCGTTGCTTACCTCTTGTTCGGCGTCTGGCTGAGGGGTGGGTCTGCGAGTGCTTTTGCGAGCACGCATGATCAACATGAGCGACAAAACAGATACGCAAAAAGAGATGATCCACATGGCTACACCCTTAGGTGGTGGCGAGCGCAGAGGTAGCTTTCGTTTCTGTGTAAGATGAGGAAGCTGGCGTAGAAGGTGACTCTGTCTGCTCTGCAACGGTTGAACTCGAAGATGAGGTTGTCGCACTAGCTGAGTCTGTCGATTCTGATTTAGGTTTGCTGTCAGATATTTGTTTTTCTGCTTTGTAGCCATGAATCGCCTGACCGCCATGACGGATATCATTGATGCGGCGATCGACTTCAGGGATACGAAGAATTTTGAGCAGGTCGCGCACTTCTTGTCGTGCGGCTACGTGCGACATGGAGAGTTTGGCGTTACTGCCAATATCCATGACATCTAGCACGGTTAGACCTTGCGGGAACATTTCGCGGTAAATGACACGCTCGCTGAAGCCGGGTGCTAGGCGGAAGCCAATGCGGCGCGATAATTCTTCGGTCGCTTTTTTCATCAGGCGTTTATTGCGCGCATCCAGATTGCTGAGGCGGTTACGCATGACAATCCATTCCATGTTTTTACCGCCGCGCTTGGCTTTGGAAATTTTCTGCTCCCAGACCATTTCGCTGTAAATACTTGGGCGGATAATTTTCATGGTTTTACCGTCTACGGTTGCCAGAACATCCAGATCAACGAAGCTGTCATTGATAGGGGTGATGACCGTATCGGCGAATGAATGTGCCAGACGCGACAGGAAGGTATCATTACCCGGGCTATCAACCATAATGAAGTCGCAATTTTGTAGGCGACGTAGGCCCATGCTGAAACGCTCGCGCTCATCTTCTTGCGCTTCTTCTGTTACGTTGAACGGGCTGCGCGTAATGACGATATGTTGAGGGACAGGCAAAGACACGCCTTCGCGCTCCATGGTTTTGCGGCGATTCTCGATATAGCGAGAGAGTGAACGTTGGCGCGAATCAATGTCGATACTGCCGACTTTGAAACCTAAACGAAGCAGGGCGACCAGAATATGCATGCTGGTGGTGGTTTTACCGCAGCCACCTTTTTCGTTACCGATCACAATAATGTGCGGTCCGGTACGGGCGTTATCTTGTTCTGACGGGTCTTGCTTTGCGCCAGAACGCATCCCAAAGAGGCTTGCCATGCTCATATAAATTTGTCCTATCTGCGGTCTATTTGCAACAATGCTAAACAAAAGCCGTAGGGCTGTAAAGCGCTTGTTTGCACCATCCACGCAGATATTAACAGTTTTCGTTAACCTTTGAACATGCAGGATTAGTGCCAATCAACGCATATCATTCTTGCCTTGATGAGAAGGGGCACCATACTCTTTGCCCATGGAGCTTGCGATACAGTTGATTTTAACCGCATTTATGCTGGCGGTGGTGGTCTATGATGTGACGCGCTATATCATCCCAAACAAGCTCAACCTGCTGTTTTTATGTTTTTTTGTGATAATGGCCGCTTGGTTGTACCCATCCGTTGATTTGGCAAGCTCTGCCATGGCGTTTGGCATACTTTTGGTCATTGGATTTACTGCATTTGCCGCCCATGTGGTTGGCGGTGGCGATGTGAAATTGCTGGCAGTATGCGGATTATACCTAGGTTTGAGCACGATTTTGGTAAAATTTACCGTCTATATGGGTCTTCTTGGTGGTGCATTGTCGCTGATTCTGCTGGTTGGGCGGTGGATTGCGCCCATGATTGGCAGCAAAATGGGTGCGACATCGATCCCAAGATTGTTTAGCCAAGGTGAGCCGGTCCCCTATGGCCTAGCAATAGCTGGTGCGTTTATGATTATCGTGTGGGGTGTGGGGCTGCCGTATCTGGGCTAGCTAGTCAGCGAGATATCTTCTGATTTCTCGGAATGCTCTCTTTCTTCTACTTTGGTGCCGATGGCTAGGTTGAGCATGTGGTTAAATTCTGCACCGTAAATGAAAATCACATTCATGATAAAGAAGAACAGCATGGTCGCGATAAAACCTCCCAAACTGCCATAGATGATATTCACCTGATCAACATTTTGGATGTAGAGCGAGAATAAGCCTGCGCCTCCGACCCATAAGAAAACAACGATAATGGCACCGGGAATGACTGCCAGTAGGTTCTGCTTAATGTTGGGTAAGAAATAATAGAGGTTGGCGACGATAAAGAACATCGCGACACCACCAATATAGAAGAAATACTGGTTCCAGATGCTAGCAATATTGGCTGGTAGTGGGCGCCCGAGCAGCCATTCAACCCATTCAATGACAACGGGAGATAAGACCATTACCGACATTACGATGATAACCACCACTGTGAATAATATTAGCTGCAGAATGCTCATCATCCGGCGCAGAATATAAGTGGGTGGGTTGCTCACTTGATAGGCGCGGTTAAGCACGGTGCGCATGCCTTCTACGGCGGAAGAGGACGTCCAGATGGCGCCCAGAATCGAGATGGTAAGAAGTGCCTGAGGTGGGCCTGACATAATCTCTTCGACGCGCGGGCGGATGGCTTGTACGGCTTCTGTGGGTAGGTTGGTGATCAGTAGCTCAATAAAGCGAGTGCCAACCTCGCCCTGACCGATAAAACCGGCGGTCGCAACGATCAGAACCATGAAAGGAAATAGGGCTAAAAGGCTCAAAAATGTGAGGTAGCCAGCCATTTCAATCCCGTCATTATCTACGAGGTTATCGCCAGCTTTATAGATAATATGTAAGGCTTTTTTAAGCTTATTGATCATGCGTTCCTTCTGCCTGATTGCGCGAGATTTGTCCAGCCTTCGCTTGCATGAGGGTGTAGATGTGATATGCCATTGTTAGCTCTAATATACTTATCAGGAGGACCCCATGACGGCACAGCCAAATCTTTCAGAATCTCCACTTTCTATTCAAAACCCTGTGAATGCCGCAGGACAAGAAATCCTGACCGATGATGCGCTGGCATTTGTTGCTGCGCTTGCCGAAAAATTTCAGGCACGACGCGACGCACTGCTTGTAGATCGTGTGGCGTATCAGAAGAAGCTGGATGAGGGCTTCATGCCTGATTTTCTGGAAGAGACCAAAGCGATTCGTGAGGGTGATTGGAAAGTGGCACCGATTCCCGAGGACCTCCAGAACCGCCGTGTAGAGATTACCGGCCCGGCGGAACCAAAGATGATTATCAACGCGCTGAATTCAGGTGCGAAAGTCTTTATGGCGGATATTGAGGATTCGCTTAGCCCGACTTGGGAGAAGGTAGTAGAGGCGCAGGTGGCACTCCGCGATGCAGTGCGTCGTGAGCTGACCTTCACGAGCCCTGAGGGTAAAAAATACGAGCTGAAATCGGCGGATGAGCTGGCCGTGATGATTGTGCGTCCGCGCGGCTGGCACTTGGATGAGAAACATGTGCTGTTTAATGGTAAGCCATTGGCAGGGGCGTTGCTCGATTTTGGTTTGTTCTTCTATCATAATGCCAAAGAGCAACTCGCGCGCGGCACAGGCCCATACTTCTATATTCCTAAGTTAGAGAATCATAAAGAGGCGCAGCTATGGGCGGATATCTTTGCCTTTGGTGAAGAGTATATTGGTCTGGAGAAAGGCTCAATCAAGGCGACAATTCTGATTGAGGTGATCACTGCCGTTTTTGAGATGGATGAAATTTTGCATGCGTTGAAAGATTATATTGTTGGTCTGAATTGCGGTCGTTGGGATTATATCTTCAGCTTTATTAAAAAGTTTGCGAAGCGCGGTGACTTTGTGCTGCCAGATCGCGCACAAGTGACGATGCGCGTGCCGTTCTTGCAAGCATATTCCGACCTACTCATTCACACCTGCCATAAGCGCGGTGCGTTTGCGATGGGAGGCATGGCGCCGCAAATTCCGATTAAGGGCGATGATGCAGCCAATGAGAAAGCGCTGGGCTTGGTGAAAGCTGATAAAGAGCGCGAAGCAGGTTGGGGGCATGATGGTACCTGGGTGGCGCATCCGGGTTTGATTCCGATTGCCATGGAAGTGTTTGATCGCATGATGCCCGCTGCAAATCAGGTTGATAATCTACGCCCGGAAGTGAGCGTTGATGCCGCTGATTTGCTGGCGATTCCTGAGGGCACTATTACGGAAGCCGGCATCCGCAATAACATCAATGTGTCGATTCAATATATGGCGGCATGGTTGGATGGAAATGGCTGTGTGCCGATCAATAACCTCATGGAAGATGCAGCAACGGCTGAGATCTCTCGTACACAGCTTTGGCAGTGGGCACATCATGATGATGTGAAGCGCGATGATGGCGCTGAGGTGAGCATGGATATGATTCGTGGCATGTTCCCAGAAGAGATGGATGCGATTAAAGCGCAAGTTGGTGAAGCGGCGTTTAGTGCGGGTAAGTACAAGGCGGCGGCTGATTTATTATTAGAGCTGATTGAAAAAGACGAGTTCATCGAATTCTTGACGCTACCCGCTTATGAGCAACTTGCATGAGCGAAGTAGTCATCTCTCCACTCAAGCGAGAGGAGTTTGAACGTGTTTGGCCTATCTTTCACACCATTATTGGTGATGGGAAGACCTATTCATACGACCCTGATCTGACGATTGAAGAGGCGCGCGCGATCTGGTGCGCCGATGAGAAGACCCCGTACATTGCCGAGGTGGATGGCGTCCCCGTTGGTACGTTTTACCTACGTGCAAATCAGTTGGGGTTGGGAAACCATGTGGCGAATGGTGGTTTTATGGTGGCCCCTGAACATGCGGGCAAAGGCTATGGTCGTCAGATGGGGCAGCGCATGATCGATGAAGCCAAGGCAACGGGCTATCACGGCATGCAGTTCAATTTTGTGGTTGAAGATAATGTGCCGTCACTCAAAATCTGGACGAGCTTAGGCTTTGAGATTGTCGGAACCGTGCCGGATGCAATGCGCCATCGCGAAAAAGGGCTGATGGCCGTTCATATCATGTATAAAAAGCTATAGTGCGTTTTGCTTGCGGCACGCGAATAGGCGTGCCTCATCGACTAAGCGTTTCATGATTGATTTACTTAGCTCATCGGCACTGAATTCTGGATGCCACATCACGCCTAATACAAACTGATCGGCATAAGGTCCGGTTGGTGTTGGTTCAATTGCTTCAATCGTTCCGTATTCAGATTTAGCGGTTGCGCGAAAGCCATCACGAACTTTATCAGGCACCTGATGATGGTAGCTATTCACCTCAATGCGTGTGCGCTCATCGGGCATCAATGCTTCAAGAGTGGTGTTGCGTGTGATGGTAATGCGTTCGGTTGGAATGTAGGGAGGAATCGGTGGTTCATGTATCCCTTGATTCTGGTCTTCTACATGTTGTTTTAGGCTGCCTCTGGTTTGCTCGTCACCGGATAGGTTGATGCGTTGCAGGCCGCCGCAAATGCCAAGCATGGGTACGTGTTTAGCGAGCGCCTGTTCGATCAGGTTATATTCGTAAATGCCGCGCAGCGGGCTTTTCTCTGTTTTGGTTTTTGGGTGCGGTTCTTGGCCGTAACGTGCTGGGTCGATGTCTTCGCTATTGCCCGCAATGATGATCGCATCAAGCTTATGTATATCTTTTGCCGGGTCGCGACCTTTATATTGATCGAGGTAAATCACCTCCGCGCCCAAGGTTCTGAGCACGGTCATAATCGGCACAACGGTGCGCGATGTGGGAGATTGACCAGAGACACCAATGGTTGGTGTTAGCTCGCAGCTGGCATAGGAAACGGAATAGCTAAGAAGAAAAGTAAGGGCTGCGAGAAGCAGTCGCATTACTTATGCCACCAACGTTTTTGCTGCTGCTTTGGCGCGCTGCCAAACCAGTTTAGCGGGTGTTGGTATATTACAAGCAGGGTTTCCGCACCTGGGTTGTGCTTACCAATACTTGCATTAGAGATGTGGTTGAACGCAACCCCCAAGCGTGTGCCGTATGGGAATTGGTAGCTCAGCTCCAGACCAGAGCGGAACTCTAGGCCGTGATGAAGTTTTTTACCGTCGCCACTGTGATAAGCACCGGCTACGACATTGGGGGTGAGAATAAAATTCATACCCAAAGGGATATCCCAGAAGAAACCACCATAGCCATATACGGAGCCGTCGGTGGTGGCATTGATACCCAAGCCAGGACGTAAACCATGATAGATATCTTCATAGCGATATTCTGCACCAAATTGAGTTGCGCTGTTATCATCTTGTGTCACGTCAAAATAACCGGCATAAACACCTAAATAATCAGATGCATTGGCAGGGGTGTGAGCAAATAAAATGATCGCTAAAGCAATAGGGTGCAAAAATGTAAGTCGCATAACTATCTCCTTGGGTATCAGATGTACCCTTAAGTGCCTGTGGCTGCAAGAAACAAAGCCAACCTGAGGATGATATGCGCTTAAGCTTGTTGATGTTGGTTCTAATTAGTCATCTTTTTGTGACGATTGATGCGTCTGCGGAAATACGACAGGATCATGTTGAGTCTATTGAAGGCGCGATCATTAAAACGGCTCATGGTGTGCCGCTGAAGCTGGCGGCGATTCATATTTTAGATGTGAAAGCTTTTGAGCAATATGCCAAGCGGTGGGTAGGTCAAGAGATAGCCTATGAGGTGGTTCACCGTGATCGGTATGGTGATGCTCTAGTGATCGCTCACATTGATGACGAAAAATTACAAGCGGCAATAATCCGTCAAGGGTTGGCGCTGGCCTATGATACGCGATCAAGCGGACAGTTGAGCGAGTTGCTCGCGATGGAAGACGCATTGACTTTGTTATCTCGCACGCATCAGGCAGATGAAGCAGAAGCATGCGTGGGCACGTGGTGTGTGGTATCGGGTAAAATACACGAGGTTGCGGTTAAGGGTAAAAAAGCATACTTAAATTTCGCCGATGATTGGAAACGTGATTTTACGATCTATATAGAAGGTGCTGTATTGTCTCAGATTGGAGAGGATACTTTGTTGGAACTTAAAGGCAAAGATGTAACGGTGCGAGGCCATGTTGATTGGTATTACGGCCCACGCATTGTATTGCACGCCAAGGAGATGATGGATTATGCGCGCTGATCAGACCGCTATTGACCACTATATACATGAAACCTTTGCACCTGAAGATGCGCTGCTAAAAAGCATCCGCGAGGTGGGGGAGCGGTTGCATCCGGGGATGCAGGTCAGCCCTTATGAGGGGAAAATGCTGCAGGTGTTTTTGCAGATGATTGGTGCGAAACGCGTGTTAGAAATCGGCAGTTTTGTTGGGTATTCGACAGTATGTATGGCGCGTGCGCTACCCGCAGATGGGGCGCTAATTAGTCTGGAGTTTAACCGTGAGCATGCAGATTATGCTGCACAACATACGAGCGATTTTCCTCAAGTGGAAATTCGCCAAGGCGATGCGTTGCAGCTCATTCCCGATGTGGAAGGCCCGCTGGATGCGATCTTTATTGATGCAGAGAAGCGCAGTTACCTGAAATATCTTGCGGCAGCTTTGCCTAAATTACGCAAAGGCGGATTGGTGATGGCAGATAATAGCTTGCTGTTTGGCGCAATGGTTGGCGAGCCGAAGATTAAAGTGTCAGAGGAAGCCACAGAAGTGATGCGCCAGCTTAATTTGAAGTTGGCGAATGATGAGGTCTTTTGCGGAATTATGATTCCGACGATTGAAGGGCTGACAATAGCCGTGAAGCGTTAGGCTTCTTTTTTCCAGCCGCCATCGGGCTGTTGTTTGATGTAGCTCAGATTGGCGTCTGTTTCGCTATATTGCTTCCAACGCGCCCGCGCGGCTTTGACGCTTTCTTCATTATGACCGTCGAAAATATCGAGTAGTTTTTTTGTGCCATCAGAAAGACCAATGGTTCTGCCGTCGGTGACGACTTGGACTTCTGCACCGTTAGGTGTTTCATCACCCTGCGTGATATAAATCGGCTGAAGTTCTGGGGCAGGGTCATCGGCAGAGCCATGCGGCATGAATGACGCGGGGTCGTAACTCCAAAGTAATTCATTGAGGGATTGCATGGCCGTCTGATCGCCGACACGGATAACCGATTGCATGCCAGCAGCGCGCGCCTTATCCAAGAGTTTTGGCAGCGCGCGCTCTAGCGGTGTGGTTAGCAGATGATAGAACTGCACATCCACGTGATATTATCCTTCGTAATGATCGCGGACGAGTTGGTCTAGCAGACGTACGCCGAATCCGGTTGCACCTTTGGTGGCAGTTGGGATGCCTTTGCCACTCCATGTGACACCTGCGATATCGAGGTGTGCCCAAGGCGTGTCATTGACGAAGCGCTGTAAGAATTGTGCAGCCGTGATACTTCCTGCGCCGCGGCCATCACCAATATTTTTCATGTCGGCAATGTCGCTATCGATCATTTTGTCGTAACGATCGGCCAGTGGGAAGCGCCAGATGAGTTCGTTGGTTTTAGCACTCGCATCCTCTAGCTGCTTGCTTAGTTTGTCATTGTTCGAGAACAGACCCGCGCATGAATCACCAAGCGCTACCAGAATGGCACCAGTTAGAGTGGCAAGGTTGACCATGAATTTTGGTTTGTATTTGCTTTGGGTGTACCATAGCGCATCGGCTAGCACCAAGCGGCCCTCGGCATCCGTGTTCAGAATCTCGATCGTTTGACCCGACATAGAGGTGACAACGTCGCCTGGGCGTTGTGCGTTACCGTCTGGCATGTTTTCAACCAGACCCACGACACCAATTGCATTCACTTTGGCTTTACGGCCAGAGAGGGCTTTCATGAGGCCAATCACCACGCCTGCGCCGCCCATATCATATTTCATGTCACCCATATTGGCGGATGGCTTGATGCTGATACCGCCCGTATCGAAGGTGACACCTTTACCGACAAAGGCGACCGGCTTTTCTGATTTTTTGCCACCGTCCCATTGCATGATCACCATTTTAGATGGGCGGGTACTGCCTTGACCAACGCCGAGTAATGCACCCATGCCTAGCTTTTTCATCTGTGCTTCGGACAGCACTTCAACCTTCACGCCAAGTGCGCTTAGTTTTTTGCATTCAGCGGCAAAGGTTTCTGGGTAGATGATGTTAGCTGGCTCGGTGACGACATCGCGTGTCAGCTCCACACCTGCGGCTACTTTTTCTAAATCAGCATAAAGTTTTTTTGCGGCCTTATCCTCTTTTAGTACAAAGCTCAGGCTGGTAAGGGTGGGCTTCACCTCTTCCTTACGCTTGGTGTAATATTTATCGAAGAAATAGTTACGCAAGCGGCCGCTTAGTGCCAGTTGTGCTGCGACATTGGCAATGTCTTGCTTCTTGATAAGATCAAGCACCACCTGTGCGGTTTTCACGCCAGCAGCATTTAAGTGTGCCACAATCGCGCCACCTACTTCGTGAAGTGCGTTGTTATCGATATCTGATTCTTTGCCTAACCCGACGACCACCACTCGGTCAGCAGGTGCGACCTCTAGGCCGGGAATGGAGAAAATCTCACCCTTTTTACCTTTAAACTTTGAAGCAGAAATGGCGCGTGTGATAGCTGATTTCGCTTTTTTATTGATCGCGCTGGCCTGACTGCCAAGCTTTAGGCTGTCATTTACCGTTACAACTAGCGCTGATTTTGCTTTGGTTTTACCGCTTGCTGCTTTCGCAGTGAATTGGACTTTCATAGGATTTGCCTCTCCGGTTTGAATCGATTGAAGGTTCAGTTGCGGCAGAGTGTAATGTTAGCGTCGGCTGGCGTAAAGCCTAGATTGCACATTTGCGTGCATGTGCTATGAACAGGGCATGCGATATTACATCATTTATCTCATGAAGCACTTAGCGTGGCCGACCTTGCTGATTACCGCGTCGCTGACCTGTATTATTTGGTTAACGCAAGCGCTGCGATTTATTGATTTTATTATCAATCGCGGTTTGTCGATTGGTGACTTTATTTATATCACCTCGCTGCTATTCCCATCGCTGCTAATGTTGCTAATTCCTGTATCGCTGTTTGTAGCGGTGACATTTACCTACAACAAGTTACTGGTCGATAGCGAGTTGATTGTCTTGCGTGCCGCAGGGCTGAGTCGATGGCAGCTAGCCAAGCCCGCCATTTTGGTGGCGTTAGTGATGACCTTATTCTGCTATGCGCTATCGCTTTATTTCTTGCCGCTTTCTAACCGTCAGTTCAATGATATGCGCACCTTCCTGCGCGATAATTATACCTCTGTGCTGTTACAAGAAGAGGTGTTTAACACGCCGGTTGAAGGCTTGACTGTATTTGTAAGAGAGCGTGATTCTGAAGGTCAGCTTTACGGTATTTTGGTGCATGATAACCGAGCCCAGCTCAACCCGGTGACGATGATGGCGGAAGAAGGCAGGCTGGTTCAGACCGATAGCGGGCCGAAATTCTTCCTTGTGAAGGGCATGCGCCAAGAGGTGCGTAAGGGGCGTATTTCGTGGCTTAATTTTGATGAATATACGCTGGATATTCGCTTCTATACTGGTGTGATGCGACAACGTGACCGTGATGCGGATGAGAAATATTTAGGCGAACTGTTTGATACGGAGGGGATGACGTCCAAAGAGAAGGCGCATCATGAGGCCGAAGGGCATCAGCGCTTGGTGTGGCCTTTGTATAATTTGGCTTTAACGCTGTTGGCGGTCACCATTTTGCTGTCTGGCGAGTTTAACCGCAGGGGGCAGTGGAAGCGCATATTAATGGCAGGAATTTCCGCAATTGTCGTGGCACTATGCGGCGTGGGCTTGCGTAATTTGGTGGTGAAAGAACCGATGATGATTCCGCTCATGTATGTGTTTGTGATTGGCATTTTTGTAGGCTCGGCCTTCTTCTTGTTCTGGCACCGAAAGCCTAGCCTTAAAGCCGCGCCGGAGGGGGTGTAGATGCGACTACCACTCACGCTTTCATACTATATTGCGCGTCATTTCTTCTTTGCGTTTTTGATTGCGTTAACCGTGATTCTGGTGGTGATTGGTTTGATCGAGTTGGTCGAGTTGATCCGCCGTGCATCGCATAAAGAATATAGCGTGCCATTTCATATTATTTTAGAGATGACGCTGCTGAAAATCCCGCACACGGCTGAGAAGATTTTGCCGTTTGGTGTGCTCATTGGCTCGATGGTGTCGCTTTCGAAACTAGCGAAAAGCTCTGAGCTGGTTGTGGTGCGTGCCTCTGGCGTGTCGGTATGGCAGTTCCTGATGCCTCAATTGATTAGTGCCGTTCTCATTGGGTTTTTCTTTGCGGCTGTATTTAATCCGATCTCATCTGCGATGATTTCGCGTTATGAGAAGCTGGAAGGTAAGTATATCACGAACCGTCCAAGTATTTTATCGGTGTCGCCATCTGGGCTATGGTTGCGTCAGGTGGAAACGCTGGATGTAACGTTCAACAAAAAGCGCATCGAAGAATATATCATTCAGGCGCGTCGTATCTCTCAGAGTGATATGTCCTTGTCGCAGGTGATTATATTCGTCTTTGGCGAAGATAGTAAGTTTATCGGGCGGATTGATGCGCCAATGGCCAAGCTTGAGACGGGGTATTGGAAAATCAGCTCGCCAACCATGTCGTCCCCCGGATTAACGCCGGTGCGTCGTGATGTGTATCATCTGGAGACCGAGTTGAGCATTAACCAGATTAAAGAGAGCTTTGCCTCGCCTAAGACACTGTCTTTCTGGGAGTTGCCTGGATTTATTCAAGCGCTGGAGAAAGCTGGGTTTTCGGCGCTTCGTCATAAGCTGCATTGGAATACATTGCTCTCTATGCCGGTGATGCTGAGTGCGATGGTGCTGATCGCTTCCATCTTCTCGCTTCGTCATCACCGCAGAGGTGGGGTGGCGGTGCTGATTACCGCTGGGATTATTTCCGGCTTTTTGGTCTATTTTGTCTCGAATCTTGTTTACGCGCTCGGATTTTCTGGCAGTTTACCAGTAGGTTTGGCGGCATGGACGCCTCCGATGGTGGCCATTATGGTCGCCACAACGCTCCTGCTACATTTCGAAGATGGCTAATTAAGCTGAGGATGGATTGGCGAAAGGTTTTGCCGTGAATTTCCGTAGATTCTACTACTATTAGGTTTAGAAAAATAACGGAAAGCTACCTCGCTCGCATGAATATAAGGCTCACCATCTGTGCCCTGATAGCATTTTGCTACACTATCAGTGGTTCGGCGTTTGCTCAGCCCCAGCTTAGCAAGGATAGCCCTGTGTATATGCAGGCTGACCAGTTGGGCTATGATCAGAAGAACGCGATTGTGGTGGCGCAGGGCAATGTTGAGGTGGCGCAAGGCCAGACGAAGCTTCTTGCGCAGCGTATTACCTATTATCAGAATTACAATGTGGTACGGGCGGATGGTAATGTCCGCGTGATCGATGCGAAGGGTGAAGTGTATTACGCTGATCAGGTGCAATTGCGCGATGATTTGATGGAGGGTGTGGTAAAGCGCTTTAGAGCGCTGATGTCCGATAATTCGCAGTTTACTGCACATGAAGCGCGCCGTTTATCAGAAGATTATGTCGAGCTAACCAAAGCGCTCTATACCCCATGCGAGGTGTGCGAAGGCGAGTCGCCCTTCTGGCAGATTAAAGCTGATAAGATTGCTGTCGATGGCAAGAAACAGCGCGTTTACTATGATGATGTGACACTAGAATTTATGGGGGTACCGGTTGCTTACGCACCGTATTTCTTCCACCCGACGCCAGAGGCGGAGCGCAAGTCCGGATTCTTGAAGCCCGAATATTCGCAAAGCTCGAATTTGGGCACCATGGTCAAAGTGCCATATTACTGGAACATCTCGCCAGATATGGATGCAACGATCACGCCGATCTTTACCTCGGAAGAGGGCATTATCATGCAGGGTGAATACCGCCAAATGTTTGATGACGGCCAGATGCAATTCAATGGCAGTATTACCTATCCGGATAAGCGTGATGCGCAAGGTCTGGTCATTGATGACCGAGAGATTCGTGGTCATATCTTTGCGCAAGGCTATTACAATTTAGATGAGCATTGGCGCAGTGGTTTTGATGTTCAGCGCAGTACCGATGACACGTATTTACGCAAATATCGCTACGGTAATCACGAGAGCTTAAACTCGCGTATTTATACCGAAGGGGTGTATGGCCGCAGCTATATCGATATTGAGGCGATGGCATTCCAAGGCTTGCGAAGCACCGATGATCCAGACCGTGAGCCGCTGATTTTACCGTTAGCGACGGGCTATTATGAGTCTGATCCGATGTGGCATGGTTCACGTTATTTTCTATCAGCTAATACGCAAGTGGTGACACGCGATGAAGGTGATAAGTCGGCACGTTTCTCGACCTCTGCGGGGTATAAGCTTCCCCATGTGACAGAGGGCGGCCATGTGTTTGAAAGCGAGATGAAGGTGCGAACGGATGTGTATTCTATCTCGGAGACAACGCTTAATAATGGGCAATCATACGAGGGCGAAGAGGTGCGGGTGATTCCGCAGGCATCGCTTAAATGGCGCTACCCGTTGCTTAAACAATGGAATGAGTCGAGTCTGATTTTAGAGCCAACCGTCTTAGCGGTGGCGAGCACGAATGGTAATAATCCGGATGAAATTCCGAATGAAGATAACCGGATTGTTGAATTCAGCGATGCGGTGCTGTTTAGCACTGAGCGATTCCCCGGCTATGACACGGTCGATGAAGGTAGCCGGATTGCTTATGGCATGCGTGGTCAGTGGTTGATGGATGATGACACCAATGTGCAATTCATGTTTGGTCAGAATTTCAGTTTCGAAGATGACACGCCTTACCCATACAATAACGAGCCGGGCGAGAGTTTCTCGGATTATGTGGGGCGCTTAGCGGTTAGCTATAACCCTGTCACGGTTGCGTATCGTTTCCGTTTGGACCAGCATGATTTCAAACCAAATACCAATGCGCTTGAAGTGGCTTATACGAGCAGCTCTTTCAGCTTCCGTACGCATTATGTGTCGCTTGATAATGATAATTTCTTGCTGGAGCGTGAAGAGATTCTCATGGCGCTGCAACTAGCGCTCAGCGATGAATGGAGCATCAATGGCTCGATGCGCCGAGATTTGCTGACCGAATCAATGATTTATGCCGGTGGCGGACTGACCTACCAGAATGATTGTTTTATGCTTCAAACCGGTGTAAACCGTTCCTACATACGTGATAGAGATGTTGAACCCGATACCAATTTTACGGTGCGTGTTGCCTTTAAGAACCTGAATTCCCTATGATAAATGTGATTAAAACCCTGTTTGCCCTATTGGTGCTATTCATTGCGCTTCCTGCCTTTGCTGAAGAAGAGGCGGGGGGAGAAGTGATGGAAGAAGCGGCAGAAGAAAGCGCAGCTGAGGCAGAAGAAGAGCAGGTTATCGCATCGGTTCAAAAGCAGGCTCCGAGTAATCACTACACCGTGATGGCTGTGGTCAATGATGATGTGATTTCATCGTTGGATGTAGAAGAGCGTTTGCGTCTGATTATTTCGACAAGTGGGCGTCCGGATACGCCAGAGACGCGCCGCATGATCGCGCCGCGTATTGTGAGTTCACTGGTGGAGGAGCGTCTAAAGCTTCAAGCGGCGCGCCAACAGAATATCATGATCTCTAAGAAAGACATCGATGCGGCGATTTCTCGCATTGAGCAGGCGCAAGGTAAAGATAAAGGAAGTTTAGAATCTTTGCTTGAGCAGAATGATCTGTCGCTCGTTTCATTCCATCAGCAGGTGAAAAGCGAAGTGGCGTGGAATAAAATTCTGGCACGCAAGATTCGCCGTAATGTCATCATCTCAGAAGAAGAGATTACGCGTTCTCAAAAGCGTTTGGCGGCGGGAAAGAAAGTTGAAGAATGGCAGATTGCTAGTTTGAGCTTTCCAGCAGCTAGCGCCGAAGAATTATCTGTTATTGAACCGGCGGTGGTGGGGTTGCGCGAAGAGCTGATTAAAGGCAAAGCCCTGACCGAAGTGGTTCAGGATTACCCTAAGCTAAAAATGCAGGTGGCGCCTTCGGCATGGATTCGCCGAGATATGCTGAATCCAATGGTAGAGAAAGTGCTGCAAACCCTAGAGAAGGGGGGTATTGCGCCGCCAGCTCGTACGCCTGAAGGCTTACAGCTGATTCGCTTGTTAGATCGTCGTTCGCGTTTGGTGAAACCGAATGCCAATGCGGAAGTAGCGCTGAAGCAGATCATTTTGAAAATGGGTGAGAAATCGAGTGATTTTGAAATTGATGTGATGATGGATGTTGCACGTTCTATTGCGAAATATCCGGGTAGTTGCTTGCACAAAGGCGTTGCAGGGACCGAGAATTTTGAAGGGCTGGATATTGATGTGAATTACATTCGCACGACACTCGCCAATATGTCTGCTGAGTTGCGTCCAATGGTTGAGCCGATGAATGTCTCACAAATTACCGAGCCATTTGCTGCACCTGATGGCATTCACATGCTGATGTTATGCGAGCGTATCGAAATGCCGGCACCACTGCCTGAAAAAGAAGAGGTGCGCCAAGTGCTATTCCAAGAAAAGCTTCAGCTAGAAGCGGAGAAATATTTGCGCAGTCTTAAGCGCGATGCGTTTATTGATATTCGAGTCTAGCATTGGCTGATTCACTTCCACCGATTGAAGATGTGATACGTCAGCACCGTTTGCTGACCAAGAAAAGCTTAGGGCAGCACTTCCTGCTCGATAGTCATCTGACCGATCAGATTGTGGCGCTTGCCGGCGATTTGTCAGATACTCATGTAATTGAGATTGGTCCCGGCCCGGGTGGGCTTAGCCGTTCTATTTTAGCGGCAGGTGCGAAGCAACTAACCGTGATTGAAAAAGATGCACGCTGCATTCCTATTCTGCAGCAAATCAAGTCGCATGAGCCGGAGCGTTTTCATTTCATTGATGCGGATGCACTTACACTTGATCTAACTGAAATTGCTTCTGCACCGCGCGCCATTATTGCGAACCTGCCATATAATGTTGGCACCGATATGCTGCTGCGTTGGTTGGACAAGATCGCTTCTGATTCGCGCGTGTTTAGTTCACTCACTTTGATGTTTCAAAAGGAAGTGGCCGAAAGAGTGGCGGCACGCTTGGGTACATCGGCGTATGGGCGCCTGTCGATTTTTGCGCAATGGCTCTGTCATGTAGAGCTGCGCATGTTAGTGCCGGCAGAAGCATTTAGCCCGCCGCCCAAAGTGGATTCTGCGATTGTGCAATTGGTGCCGCGTGAGGTGCCGCTCTTTGAGGCAGATAAATCGCGGCTAGAAAAAGTCGTGCAGGTGGCGTTTCAGCAGCGCCGAAAAATGCTGCGCTCTGCATTAAAACCGATGGGTGCTGATTTTATTGCTAAGACTGAAGATGCAGGGATTGATGTGAGTTTGCGCGCCGAGCAATTAAGCCCAGAGCAATTTGGGGTATTGGCGCGAATTAGCTAGCTTTGGCTTTTGGGTTGCACAGACTATCGATGAAGTGAGGCAGGTTGGTTTGACGAATGCGCTTGGAGCGCTCGGCTTCTAGAATGTGCACGATCTTTGCCAGCGCGACATCGAGATCTTCATTGACGACGACGTAATCATATTCTTCCCAATGGCTGATTTCCGCCGCGGCTTTCGCCATGCGGTGTTTCACCACGTCTTCACTATCTTGCCCACGGCCACGCAGGCGGCGCTCTAATTCATCGAGTGATGGTGGAAGGATAAAGACACTTACCAGATCATCACGGCGTTTTTCTTTTAGCTGGCGCGTGCCTTGCCAGTCGATGTCGAACAATACATCGACGCCTTTGATGAGCGAAGACTCAACCAATTCATTGGGCGTGCCATAATAATGCTCAAAGACTTTGGCGTGCTCGAGTAGTTTGTTCTCATCGACCATTTGGTTGAAGGTATCAACATCTTCGAAATAGTAATCTTTGCCGTCGATCTCGCCGGGACGTTTGGGGCGTGTGGTAACGGAGATTGACATGGTCAGCCCGTCATGGCTGCCAAGCAGTCGTCGTGACAAGGTGGTTTTACCTGCTCCCGAAGGAGAGGAAAGCACGAACATAAAGCCGCGTCGTATTTCCGATGCGTTACTAGTTTCCATCCGCCTTTACAATAAATCTAGCTGTTATACTTCCGCCATCCTGAAACCCGAAGGTGACAGGAAATGCCGTGTCTTTACGTAGCTCTTTCTCCAGGCCGATAAACATAATATGCACGCTGCCAGGCTCGGCTCTGATGATCGCGCCGGGCGGGATGGTCAGGCCACCTAGTTGGCGCATCTGCATGACATCGCCTTCTTTTACATGGGTATGAATTTCAACGCGTTCACTGACCGGGCTGCTAACGCTCACCAATGTGCGATTGGTGGTGCCGCGATTCTGAATAAGGAAATAGGCGGCTCCGACATCTGCACCCACAAGCGTTGATTTCGCCCAAGGCTCGAGGATGTCGATGGTTTCGGCGTGCGCGATGGAACTTATCAGGCTGAGCGCGATGAATGCAATAAAGTGTCGCATATTAGTCTCCCGATTGGATGGTACGCTTGAGCGTATCTGCTAATGTTTTCTCCGCTACATTATGAGGGAAATGGGTTAGATATTCACCCTTTTTATTCATTAAAAACAAATATCCAGAGTGATCGACCATATAGCCTAGCGCAGAATCTTTTTGTTCTACTTTAGCGAAATAGACTTTATAGGCATTTGCCGCCACTTTGACCTGTTTTGTGGTGCCGGTTAGGCCAATGAATGACGAATGAAAATTAGAGACGTATAATTTCAGTGTTTCGACCGTATCCCGCTCTGGGTCTACCGTAATGAAGACAGGCTGGAATTGCTCAGCTAAGTCACCAATTTGCTCAAGTGCATTCGATACGACCAGTAGCGAGGTTGGGCAGATATCTGGGCAGTAGGTAAAGCCGAAATAGACAAGGCTATATTTGCCTTCTAGATCTTTGTTGGTAAATGGTTTTCCATGATGGTCTGTGAGTGAAAAATCGCCACCAATCAGCGCCTTACCGGAATATTTAGTGTTGTTTGGCGTTAAAAAGTCGCTCGTGCCAAGGTATAACATGGCAAAAATGCCAACGATGACCACGACCATGAGAATTGCTAATGTGCGCATGGGGTAGCTTTAGCCAGTGAATGGGTAAAAGTAAAGCCGCTTTGGCCTGCTTTTTAGGTTGTTATGTGTCGTGGAATAAATCTGTAAGCATTTAATAAACTTGATAAAAATTGACAAATCCTCGTTTTTTTGCTAGCATGGTTCTGTAATAATAAATGCAACAGGTAGGACATGATTGTTCCAGTAGCTGCAGTTTCTGCGACTCAGCCTGTTCAGCAAAATGCTAACACGGCTGTTTTAGGAGTACCCACGGAGACGTCATTATTGGCGCGGATTCCGTTTCGTGCGGTACCGGCAACGATTTCTAATTCTGAAGTTTTCAATAATACCAAAACGTCTGTTCCCGTGCGCGATAGTCAGAACAGTGCGCCGCAAGCATCGTTTGCACAGGCGGCGACGACCACTTCTGCGCTCAGACGTGCGAGCACCGCACCGCGCTATGGATTCTCTACGCTATTCATGACGCAGGTGATGGGGCAGAGTAATGCCAATGATAATGCGTTGGTACGTGCATTCTATGATGCGGAATCACTCTTTCAGGCGCCGGGCAGCGAGGTGAAACATCTGCCAAGTAATGCGTCTAAGCCAGACCCTGTGCCGCATGGTAACGCCAAGCTGAGCATGCCGATTGACCGGCCAGTCGTTGATCAGGAATTTGCAAAAGTGCAACCAAGTGTGAAGCCGATTACGGTGAACATACCGGACGTACCCGCACCGAAAATTGCAAACACGAGCAGCTCTCAGGTGGCTGCGGTGGTGCCGAAAATACAAGTGCCTGAAGCGCCGCAACCTGCGATTAAAACAGAAGGCTCACTGGTGCGCTCTTCGGGCACGCAAGCCTATCAAGATACGTTCTCGCGTAATATGCTTAGCATGGGTGAGATTGAACCGGACACGGTTGAGGTGTCTGTTTAATTAGCCAATCTTCGGCCAGCTAAGTTCACCCATTAAAATGATATCCATTGATTGTTCCGATAAATGCGCGATGCAATGATTTGTGTAATCGGCAAAGGCATTGAGCGTCTTATCTGACACCTCTTTTTCACGAAACAGATTATGCTTAATGGCTTGCTTAATATTCTCTTGGGAATCGATGGCGTCAGCATAGACTGTGAGGCGGCCATTGAGTGCCTCGCCCATTTTCTTCATGCGGCGGGCAATGCCCGTATCACCTACGCCCAGCTCCCTCAATGAGCGATCCATATCTGAGATAAAGGTCTCGAGTACGGTTCTGGAAATGAGGTCTGCCTCTTCCGATTTGGCATCTTTGAGTCGGTGCGATAGCAAAAACAAATGCAACAGAATCATGTCGAAGCGGCCATCGAGCGAATCTTCGACTTCGAGGTCCGTGTAAAAAAAAGGCTGACGCGCCTGAGCAACCAGTGTTATATACAGCCGGTGAGACGCCTCTTTTTCGAGGGATGGTTGAAACCAACGTGTCAATTGAGCAAACATACGGGGAATGTACGTGCGCCACCGCCAAATGCAATCTTTATCCCTTCTTTTGAGCATTTTTTTGCTTAGCGCATGCGAAGCAATGGTGTCGCAGCGTGGCCATGTAGATGAAAAGAATATGCTGGAAGAAGTGAAAGTGGGGGAGACCAGCAAATCGCAATTGGTCAGAGCCTTTGGTTCTCCATCCAGTGTTTCTAGCTTTGGCGAGAAGAGCTGGTATTACATTCGCTCTCGTAAAGTATCTGAGGCATTCTTTAAACCAGATATTACCGAACAAGAGGTGATCGAGGTTCGCTTTGATGATCAGGATGTGGTGTCTGAGATTAAAACCTTTGATAAAGCAGATGCGACGCAGGTGGTGTCGGTGGAAAAAACCACACCAACAGAAGGGCACTCGCTTGGCTTCTTCGAGCAATTGTTGGGTAATCTGGGCCGCTTTAATAAAGGTCGGGATGCGACCACCGCTCCACGTCCGGGCGGCTTCTAATCAGACGTGCTGATAGCCTTTTCGCTCTAACATTAGTTCTGTGCCATCGTCATGTTTGAATGTGATGGTTCGATCTTGTGTGGTGTTACCAATTTTCGTGATAGCAACATTATGCGTGTTTGCAATTTGCATGAGGGTGTCATGCATGTCAGGTTTGGCGGTAAATAATAATTCATAATCATCGCCACCCGAAATTAACTCAGTGATACTCAAGGCAATCTGATCTGTCGGCTCGGCGACTGGGATGCCGTCGGCTTGAATGATGGCGCCTACTTCAGATGCGGTGCAGATATGTTCCAGATCTTGGGCAAGTCCGTCTGAAATATCCATGCATGAAGAGGCGAGGTCGATTAGCGCTGTTGCAAAACCCAACCGTGGTTCTGGCAATAGATAGCGAGCGATGACTGCGTGATGTGCATCATCATTCACCCCTTTCCTGATGGCTTCTAATCCCATGCGCGATTCACCGATGGTGCCGGTGACATAGATATTGTCTTTTGCCTTTGCGTGTCTGCGGGTGAGTTTTTTGCCTTTAGCGACAATGCCATATAGGGTGATGGTAAGCGTGAGTGGGCCACTGGTTTTGGTGGTGTCACCGCCAATCAGCGAGATGCCATATAACTCTTGATCGTGTTTCAACCCCTCGCAAAAACCACGTATCCAGTTTTCATCGATTGCGTCGGTTACGCTAAGCGCCAGTGTGTAATATGTGGCGCGTGCGCCAGATGCGGCGATGTCTGACAGATTCACACGCAATGCTTTTTGTGCAATCAAATGGGGTGTTGTATGTTCAAAAAAATGCACTGACTCAATGAGTGTGTCAGTGGTGATGACCAGCTCTTCACCTTCAAGCAGTGTCAGTGATGCCGTATCGTCTTTGAGGTCGGCCGAAACAGAATGGTCAGTACAGAGTGGTGCGAAATGCTGGCGAATCCAATCGAACTCAGCCATTGCTCGCAGTCGATTCTTCGGGGCGGATATTGGCGGCGAGTTGTTGGATTGCGCTATGCATAAACCCGAGCTCCGGGTTTTCGCTAAAGCCACTGGCGATGTGGGTGTATTCATCGATGATAATGGCGCTGGCACGGTTAGGCTGTTCTAGCAGCTCGATAGCGGCACAGCGCAGACATGCAACGAGTACCGGGTCCATGCGATCGATCTTCCAATCATCATGCAGCACTTTCTCAATCATCGGGTCGATGGTTTCTAGCTGAGAGCACACACCAGAGATTAAGCGCTTTAGCAGTGATGGCTCCGGCAAGTCATCGGTGGGCCATTCATCATCTTGCGATGCAATACTGTCTTTCCATTGCGCTAAAATCGTATCAACCATCTGGTCGATGGAGTGTTTGCGCTCTGTGATCTGTTCGGAATACAGGCTTTGGATAGCGGCTAAGCGGGCGCTGCGTTTGCGCCGTAAGGATTCACGTTCTTGTTTCACTTAGGTGCTAACCTTGAAATGTTCGCGAAGTGTTGCCATACGCATGGCGGCTTCTGCGGCGTCTTTACCTTTGTTCAGCACGTTGACGCTGGCGCGGTAATTGGCTTGTTCGCGATTCTCTACCGTTAAAATGCCAAAGCCGAGTGCTAATGCATTTTCGTAAGCGAGTGTTTGTAGGCCGCGGCTTACTTCGTTGCAGACATGGTCGTAATGCGAGGTCTCGCCGCGAATGACGCAGCCAAGTGCGATATAACCATCGTAATGTTTGCCGTCTTTATTGCGCATGGCAACGGCAAGTGCAGCAGGAATTTCGAAGGTGCCGGGCACCATAACTAACTCATGGGTGTGTTCACCGACATCTAAATGAGTGCGGCAGCCGAGCAGCAGCTCGTTGCAGACATCTTCATAATAATTCGAGGCGATGATTAAAAAATGTCCCATGCTATTCCTTGATCGGTTTGAAATCATGTATGGTCAGGCCATACCCTTCTAACCCTACCACGCTTTTTGGCGTGTTGGTAAGTAATACCATGTCTTTTATGCCTAAATCCAGAAGGATTTGGGCACCGATGCCGTAATCACGCAAATTTGGGTCAGAAACGGGCGCTTCACCCATGCGCATGCGCAACATATCGGACACAGAAGTCTTGCGTGGCTCGCGTATGAGCACGATCACGCCGGAGCCTTCTTCGTCAATTTGCTGCATGGCTTTGCGCAGCTGTGAGGAGCGGCCAGAAAGGTTGTCGCCCAGCACGTCTGACAATACGTTAAAAGCGTGCATGCGAACCAGCGTGGGCTTAGATGTATCTAACTCGCCTTTAATTAGCACTAAATGTTCCGCGTAATTCACTAGCTGAGTGACATAGATTTGCATGGTGAAGTCGCCCGCAAAGTCGCTGGTGAAGGGGTGCGAAAGCACAGGCTCTACCAAACGCTCAGAGCGGCGGCGATAGGCAATTAAATCGGCGATGGTCGCAATTTTCAGATCATGCTCTTTGGCGAATTCGATCAGGTCTGGCATGCGTGCCATTGATCCATCATCATTCATGATCTCGCAGATGACACCTGCGGGCTTAAGCCCCGCTAGGCGCGAAATATCGACAGCGGCTTCGGTGTGTCCTGCACGTACTAATACGCCACCATCGCGCGCTTCGAGCGGGAAGACATGGCCGGGGCTGACAATATCGGCAGCGGTGCTAAGCGGGTTGATGGCTGCGGCAATGGTGGTTGCGCGATCTGCTGCAGAAATACCGGTGGTAATGCCTTGGCGTGCCTCGATTGATACGGTGAAGGCGGTCTGATGACGTGAATTGTTGGTTTTCGCCATAGGGGGCAGGCCCAAGCGGCGTACCTGATCGCCATCGAGCGTTAAACAGATCAGTCCGCGTCCGTATTTCGCCATAAAATTGACGGCGTCCGCATCGGCCATTTCGGCAGGGATGACCAAATCGCCTTCATTCTCGCGGTCTTCATCATCGACCAGAATGAACATACGCCCGGCTTTGGCGTCTTCGATAATCTCTTCGATGGTTGATAGATGTGCGTTCTCGCTCATGCAGCGACCTCCATTTGTCGTGCAATATAACGTGCGAACAGATCAACCTCAATATTGAGTGCATCACCGGCGTTTAGTGTCTGTAAATTGGTGTTTTCCCATGTGTGCGGGATGATATTCACGTCAAAATGCTCAGCTTCTACAGCGTTCACGGTGAGTGAGATGCCGTTTAGCGCCACCGAGCCTTTAGGGGCGATGAATTTGGCGAGCGCCTTTGGGGCATTGATAGTAAGCTGATAGGACAGATCAATCGGCGCGATGGATTGGATGGTAGCGATGCCATCCACATGACCAGAAACCAAATGTCCGCCCAGCTCGTCACCCATGCGCAGGGCGCGTTCTAGATTGATGACATCTCCCGCACGCCACGCGCCAAGCGTGGTTTTGGTAATGGTTTCCGCACTTGCAGTGGCGTGGAAATTGTCATCTGATTTTTCGGTGACGGTAAGGCAAATGCCGTTGCAGGCAATGGATGCACCAATGGCGACATCATCCAGATCATAGCATGTCTGGATGCTTAAATGCTTTGCGCCCGCCTCATCGTGAACATGTGTGAGCGTGCCGCTATCGGTTATGATGCCAGTAAACATGGGGCTATCCTATACACGCGCAGGCGGTCATCGCCAATAAAAATGCTGTTTTGTGGCGTTTGCGTGGCGATTGAGGCCAATGTTAGCGGCGGCTTGTTTTGGCTTTTATGTGTGTCTTGGCCTAACGGTGTAGGTGCTTGATACCAGTAAAGCGCATCGACGAGACCCGCTTGCATAAAGGCGTTGGTGAGGGTGGGGCCTGCCTCTAGCAGTAAGCGGGTGACGCCTGCTTTTGCTAGCTCTGATAGTAGGGTAGGCAACGATTCTGGCATCTCAAGCACGTTTACCCCTGCATTTGCCAACTCGTCTGCTGCGGCGTTTTTTAGGTTTTTCGATTGGGTGAAAACCCAAAGCGGATATTGCTTGGCTGATGTGACCAGCTTGCTATCAGGCGGTATGCGCAACTGACGATCAAGCACGATGCGGATAGGTGAATCAGATTCGCGGCCTGCAATGCGGCAGGTGAGCATGGGCTCATCATCGAGTACCGTGCCAATGCCCGTTAGAATCGCATCATGATTGGCGCGCAGCAAATGACCATGATGTTGTGCCGCGCCAGATGTGATAGCCGGTGGTTCGTCTTGCGGGGTGAGCATTTGTTGATCGGCAGAGGTCGCAATTTTGGCAGTCACATACGGTTTGTTATGCGTCTGCGTTAAGAAAAAGCCTTCATTGAGTGCCAGCGCTTCCGCTTCGCATAGCCCAACATGTACGTTTATTTTTTGCTCTTTTAGATATGCAATGCCCTTGCCATTCACCTCTGCATTCGGATCTTGGCAGGCGATATAGATATCACTGATGCCGGCTTTGGCAATGGCTTCGCAGCAGGGTGGAGTTTGACCATGATGCGAACAAGGCTCAAGCGTGACATACATGGTGGCACCTTTGGCTTGTGTGCCAGCCATTTCTATGGCTTGTGTTTCGGCATGCGGGCGCCCGCCTCGCTCAGTGGCACCAATGCCTATGATGGCGCTGTCTTTAACGATAACGCAGCCAACAGCAGGGTTGGGTGCGGTACGGCCAAGCTGACGCGCGGCGAGGCGCAATGCGTACTGCATGGCGCGAATGTGCGTTTCTTCATTCATGGAAATTAGCTGGCCGTTGGAGCAATCGCCAGTTTCTCGACGAAGTCTTCAAAGTCTTTTGCTTCGCGGAAGTTTCGGTACACGCTGGCATAGCGAATGTAAGCGACTTTATCGATGGTGATTAGCTCATCCATCACCAACTCACCAATTTGCGATGATTCGATTTCGCTTTCGCCTTGGCTTTCTAATTTTTGCACGATGCGGTTGATGGTTTGCTCAACCACTTCCTGATCGACATTGCGTTTGCGCAAAGCAATATTCAGTGAGCGCGCGATCTTATCGCGATCGAAAGGTCGGCGCTCACCGTTAGATTTGATCACGGTTAATTCGCGTAATTGCACCCGCTCAAACGTGGTGAATCGAGAATTACAAGCAGGGCAAAAACGTCTGCGGCGAATGGTAGAACCATCTTCACTCGGACGTGAATCCTTTACTTGTGTATCTTGATTACTGCAAAACGGGCAACGCATACGAATTATCCAATGTCGTTATAAATAGGGAATCTGGTGCACAATTCGCGCACTTTTGCATTCACGGTTTTTTCATTCTCGGCGTTGGCTTCTGGGCTTGCTGCCAAACCGTCCAACACATCGCCAATGAATTCACCCACCTGTTTGAACTCTTCGACACCAAATCCGCGCGTGGTACCCGCAGGTGTGCCCAAACGTACGCCAGAGGTGACCATTGGTGGCTGAGGATCAAATGGGATCGCGTTTTTATTACAGGTCAGACCTGCACGCTCCAGGCTTTCTTCTGCATCTTTACCGGTTAGGTTTTTCGGGCGTAGATCAACCAGCACCAAGTGGTTATCTGTACCGCCAGAGACGATGTCGAAGCCGCGTGCTTTTAGCGTGTCTGCCAATGCGCGTGCATTATCGATCACGGCTTGGCCGTAATTGGTAAATGATGGCTGAAGCGCCTCGCCGAAAGCAACGGCTTTTGCTGCAATGACGTGCATTAGTGGGCCGCCTTGAATACCAGGGAAGATCGCAGAGTTAATCGCTTGACCCAGCGTGATGTCTTTACCTGATTTGGTCTGGCGAACGACTTTGTCTGGGTTGTTCGACAGAATCAGACCACCGCGAGGACCGCGTAGGGTTTTGTGTGTGGTGGTGGTGACGACATCGGCATGCTCGATTGGGCTTGGGTATGAACCAGCAGCCACGAGGCCTGCAATATGCGCCATATCGACCATGAAATACGCGCCGACTTCATCGGCAATTTTACGGAAGCGCGCCCAGTCGATCACGCGTGGGTAAGCGGAGAAACCCGCGATGATAAGCTGTGGCTTGTGCTCTTTTGCAAGCGCTTCGATTTGATCGTAATCGATAAGGTGATCGTCTTCGCGCACACCATATTGTACGGCGTTGAACCATTTACCAGACTGGTTAGGTGCTGCACCATGGGTGAGGTGACCACCAGCAGCCAGTGACTGACCAAGGATGGTGTCGCCCGGTTTTAGAATGGCGTTGAACACACCTTGGTTGGCTTGAGAACCTGAGTTTGGTTGCACGTTTGCGTAAGCCGCACCGAATAGTTTTTTCGCACGATCAATGGCTAGCTCTTCGGCGATATCGACGAATTCGCAACCACCATAATAGCGTTTGCCCGGATAGCCTTCAGCGTATTTGTTGGTGAGCACGGTGCCTTGTGCTTGGAGTACTGCGTGGCTTGCAATATTCTCTGATGCAATCAGCTCCACTTGATATTGCTGACGCTCTAGCTCTTTTTCCATCGCTTTAAATAGCTCTGGATCGCTGGTGCGAATATCACGGGTGAAGAAATCTTCGTTGCTGTTTTCGTTGCCGATGGAAACCACGGATGCTGACATAATCTTTGTTACTCCTAATAAATAAACTTAACCTAATTTTTCAACGCGTCGCTCGTGTCTGCCGCCCTCATATTCTGTATTGAGGAATTGGCGGACACAGTCTTTAGCTTCTTCTTCGCCAATCAGCCGTGCACCTAGTGCCAGAATGTTGGCGTTGTTATGTCGTCTTGATAATGCTGCTGCTAGACCGGTTTGGCACAGCGCGGCACGTATTCCTTTGTGGCGGTTGGCGGCAATGGAAATACCGATACCTGAACCGCAGACGATAATGGCTTGATTGGCCTTTCCCTCGAGCACAGCAAGTGCGGCGGCATTGCCAAAATCCGGATAATCCACGGAGGAATCCGAATCGGTCCCCAGATCGAGCGCATCGAACCCTAACGCTTCCACCTCTGCGACTAACGCCTGCTTTAGAGCAAACCCTGCATGATCACTTGCAAGTGCAATGGTGGTTCTGGACACTAAATTACTCGCCATTTGCTATGTTGGGTGGTTATCAACCACAATATCTAGTGGGTCAGTCATACAGCCAAGGGTGGAATATGCAACAAAATTATCACTAGATTCAAATGCTACGCGTGGTCATACACAGAAAGGCGTGTATTTATGTAACGCATAATTTGTGTGCGTGTTAGCAGTGGGTAGGGCTTTAGTTCAGGTAAGAGTATGACATGGATTGATAATCCGGCGATCATGACGCCATTATTTTTCGTCTTTGGGGCGTGTATTGGCAGCTTTGTCACCATGCTGGTCTATCGCTTGCCAAGGGGTGAATCGATTATCAGACGCCCGTCTCACTGCACGATTTGCGATCACCGTCTGGGCATTATCGATTTGATTCCGCTTCTGTCCTATTTGCTTGTGCGTGGCTCTTGTCGCTACTGCAAAGCCAAGATTTCCTTTGCGTATGGATGGATTGAATGGTTATGCGCGGGCATTTATCTAGGGCTGTATCTGTTCAGCGCGTCATGGGAATACAGTCTTTTATATGGCACGATGCTGTGCCTGCTTTTAGCAATGATCGTTATTGATCTGGCGCATTATATCATTCCTGACTTTATTCAATGGTGCTTGCTGGCGTTAGGCGCAGTGCATATTCATTTGTTAGATTTGGATTGGGTAGCGCAATTAAGTGGTGCAGCACTGGGCTTGGGCGTTGGATTGCTGCTTCATTATGGCTTTCGCGTGTTGCGTAAGAAAGAGGGGCTTGGCTTTGGCGATGTGAAGTTTTTTGCGGTCGCTGGCCTATGGGTAGGGATGTATGGCTGGGTGCCATTCATTTTCATCGCTGGTGTGCTTGGTATTGTTCATGCGCTCATCTGGCGTGCTATTCATAAAACGGAGCGCTTTCCATTTGGCCCGGCATTAGCCATCTCGTTGGCGGTTATTGTTTTGATTCCGGAAGCCTCTATGTGGTTTTGGTGGCTTTACCAATAATCTTTATTGGACGAACGTATCATAATTACAACATTTCAAGGATTAACAAAAAAACTCTGTTGTTAACCAAGCATTAATCTTTGTTTCCATCTGTTACCATACATAATCTAGTGTTATAACAACGTTAATAATACTAAGAGTGGTAATGTTACACAAAGTTACAACTATGAAAGCACTTTTATCAGGGATCTCACTCACCTTCCTTGCAACCTTTTTGTTAACCGGCTGTACCGATGGCGGTATCTTTGATCGTTCATCTTACGATCATATTGACCGTGAATATGAGTTAAGCCGTGATGACTATTTGCAGATGGCGCGTCCAACGCCGAAGCAAGAGGAGAAGCTGGCGCAACAGAAATCACGCCGCAAGCCACCTCCTGTTCCAGAGATTGCGCAGATTCTGGCCGCTCCAAAGCGCCCTAAAGTAGGTAAGAACAAATTGGTGACCGTTTCGGTAACCGATGATGTCCCGTTAAAAGATGTATTGATCGAGCTGGCACGTCTCGCTGATGTCGATATTGAATTGGGAAGCGGTATTGAAGGTGGTATTTCATTCCGCGCAAAAGATAAGCCATTCAGTGATGTGATTGAGCGCATCGCCAATCTGGCAGGGTTACGCTATAAAATGCACAATGGCACGCTTCGTATTGAGCGCGATTTGCCATATGTCAAAAACTACTCCATCGACTTTTTGAACATGATTCGTAACAGTACGTCTCAGGTCAGCATCGCGACTGACGTGCTGACTGCTGGTTCTGACAGTGGTTCAGGCGGCGGTGGAGGCGGCGGTGGCTCCGGTGGCGGTGGCTCCGGTGGCGGTAGTCAAGAAGGTCTGTCGACTGGAACGACCTCTAGTATCACTTCGAATAGTGAGAGTGATTTCTGGGCATCTTTGCAAGCTGGCCTGACCGAGATTTTGGGTTACGTGCCGGGTACTGGTTTGCCAGATATGCGCAGCGAGAATGAAAGACAATCAACGGGCAGTGGCGACACGAATAAGGGTGCTAACGGCGCATTCTACGTGGTTAACCGCCAAGCAGGTATTTTGTCTGTCTCTGGTTCTGAGCGTCAGCACCTCATGGTGAATGAGTATCTGAAGATGCTAGAGCGCAACGCCTCAGCGCAGGTGCTGATTGAAGCGAAAATTATCGAAGTCGAGTTGGATCGCCAATATCAAAGTGGTGTGAACTGGACGGCAGTGTTGGGTAATTCTGATTTTGCGCTTAACCTGCCGCAAACATCGATTACTAACGGCCTAAGCTGGTCTATGCTTGGCCCTGGTTTTGATGATGACGGGGTAGGTGCGCTGAACCCAACCGGTGATAATAACCTTGGCGTTGATCTGGATTCGGTGGTGCAATTGACGGAGCGTTTTGGTACCTCGCGCACGCTATCTAGTCCACGTCTGCATGCGATTAATAACCAGCAATCGGTACTGACCTTTGCTGAGAATAAGATCTTCTTTGAAGTGGATGTTGAGCGCGAAGACGACCAGATCGTTGATGGTACGGTGATTCCCGGAACCACAACGGTTGAGTCGACCCGACGTTCTGTACCAATCGGTATTATCCTGAGCATTCTGCCTTCGATAAATCTGGACCGCAGTGAAGTAACATTAAGTGTACGCCCAACCTTATCACGTCAGGTGAGCACCGTTACTGACCCTGGTTCGGCGGTAGCTAACAGCATTTTGACCGCGACTGACCCTAACGCTGAAGGCTTTACTAACGAAGTGCCAGTGGTTGAGGTTCGCGAGCTAGATTCTGTCATGAAAGTCAGAAGCGGTGGTGTGATGATTATTGGTGGTTTGATGGAAGATGTGAACACCAATGTTGACGAGGGTGTGCCTTGGGTGAGCGAAGTGCCGTTTATTGGTAATGCATTCAAGCGTACCAATAAGGTGACGCAGAAGCGCGAGCTGATCATCTTGATTAAGGCATCTATTGTTGGGCCTGATGGTCACTATGCACCAGCTGATCGTACCATCTACGATAAATTCTCTGATGACCCACGTCCGTTAATGTTCTAAGCTGCTGCTCATGAACACGACGATTCGATATGTCCTGCTTACCGCATTTCGTGACAGGCTTTTCTTGGGCTTGCTGATTGGCCTGATTGCCGCCGCTGCTATTAGCACATCGCTTGGTCAGTTGGCGTTATTAGAGCCAGAACAAATGTCGCTTTCGTTCGCTGCAGCATCGTCGCGCTTTATTCTGGTGGTTGGTATTGTGGTGTTTACCTGTTTCCATTTACGCCAAGCGTTCGACAATAAAGAAATTGATGTTTTGCTCTCACGCCCCATTTCGCGCGTGAGCTTGGTACTTTCCTATTGGCTAGGCTTTGCCGTTGTCGCATCGCTGCTTAGTGTGATTGCGGTGGTGACGTTGTTGGCGGTAGGCATTATCCACGAACAGGGTTTTATCGCATGGGCGATTAGCATGATGTTGGAATTGTGGCTGGTGGTTGCCTTGGCATTATTTATGGGATGCACACTGAAGAGTGCGGTGAGTGCGGTGCTGTCTAGCCTTGGCTTTTACTTACTGTCACGCATGATCGGGTTCTTTATTGCGACGGCACAAAACAGCATGCTGTTTGGTGAGAAAGACCTGAACAACACCTTCCGCTACATCACAGATGGCTTGGCGTTGTTTGTGCCACGTCTGGATTTCTTTGCGAAGAGTGAATGGCTGATTTACGGTATTTCGCAAACACAAGATTGGGTGTTGTTTGTTGTGCAGCCCGCCATCTTTATTCCGGTGCTGCTGTTTGCCACCATGATCGATTTTAAGCGTAAGCAGTTTTAATGTGAGGCATTATGCTGAAGCTGATTGCTGGACTCCTTCTTTTTGTCGCGACGCAGACTGCCTTTTGGCATGAGACGAATCGTATTTATCCAGACATGTCGGTGGTTCCCGACGTGCCGGGCCGACAAGCAATAGAAGCCATCTCGTTTGGTGATGCACAAAGCCTATTTCGTTTTTACGGTCTGACCATTCAGAATGCTGGTGACACGTTTGGACGCTTCACGTCATTGCGCGACTATGACTATAACAAACTATATCACTGGTTTGGTTTGTTAGATGTGATGGATAAGGAGTCTGACTTCACACCGACGATGGCGAGTTACTATTTTGGTAACACGCCTAAAGTAGAGGATTTACAATATATTGTTGATTATTTGCTAGAGCATGTTGATGGGCGCGTGCAGCAGAAATGGTGGTGGGTGACACAGGCTGTGTATCTGAGTAATCATCGGCTAGAAGATAAGGAGCAGGCACTCAAAATCGCCAATATGCTTCAGAACCAGCCGGGTATTCCATTTTGGGCGCAGCAAATGCCCGCCTTTATTTATGAGCAGCAGGGTGAATTTGAAATGGCAGCCAAGATCATTGATAATATCTTGCAGGAAGCCGAATCGATTCCTCCGCATGAATTACGCTTTATGGAGTATTTTGTGCAAGAACGCTTGAGTGCGCTTGATGAAGTGGTTAAAAAAAGCGCAGGCGAAAATGACGAATCACGTAAGCCAGAAGCACCATAAGGAATTGTGATGGAATTAACGGTCAGCTTACATCAAGCGATACAATTGGTAGGGTTGCTGCCTTGTGTATTCATGATGGTATTGCTGGTTATCTTAACTGACTCCTACCAGAAGATCGTGATTGCGCTGGTGTATTTTCTATGTCTTTGCGCATTCTTCATCGAACCGCTATTGCCGCTTATCGGCATGGCGACGTATCCGTTGCCTATCGCCATCCAGTGGTTGCAAACAGCGTATACGGCATTCTGTTTTTTGTTGGTGGTACAGTTTTATCATTCGCGATTGCCTAAGGGGCGTGAATGGTTGATATGTTTTATCCCGCTATTTTTAGGTTCTATGGTGACGCATGCGCAATTTGGTGCGGATGATTTTTGCCTGCCAACTGAATGGTGTTTCCCTAAAGAATCACTCCTGATGCTCTACCATATCTTTATTGGTGGCGGGGTCTTCTTACTTATCATGCTTTATCTGCTGCGCGGTTCGCTTAACCCGTTGTCAGGAGATTTGCAGCGCCGCCATAAATACTGGCTGATAATGGCGCTAACGTTTTTGAATGTCTTGCTGCTAGGCATTCGCTTGCTCATGTTCACCGATCATATTTCGATGAATGAAGGTGAGCTTGCAATCAGTGTCTTGCGCGTATCATTCATTTACTTGGTGATGACATCACTGTTCCGTGTCTTCGATCAGTCGCAGCCATTTGGCGTGAAGCAGGCGCTTCGTAAGCAAAGCATTGATGCTGACCTAATTGATAAGATTGAATCTGCAATGCGTGATAAACATATGTATCGCGAGCTTGGTATTAACCGCGAATCGTTGGCGCAGCATGTCGGTGTGAATGAGCAGGCGCTATCGAAAGCGCTCAATGGTCATTTTCAGAAGAGCTTTAATGAATATGTGAATCGTTACCGTATTGAGGAAGCGAAAGAGCGCCTGCTGAATGAAAAGACAGCCGTGACGGTGATAGCGTTTGAAGTTGGCTTTAATAGTATTGCGTCGTTCAATCGCGTGTTCCGCGCAATGGTTGGCACGTCACCAACCGAATATAGACAAGACCAGAAGCCCGCTTAGTCTTTTACTTCAAAGCAATGTTCTTCGGCTGGGAAACTACCATCGCGAACGTCGCTGGCATATTGCTTTACGGCCTTATTGATGGTCTTGCGAATGCTCGCATATTCTTTGACAAAGCGTGGCGTGCTTTCAAATAGACCCAGCATATCTTCGGTTACCAATACCTGACCATCACAAGCAGGCGATGCGCCAATACCGATCGTTGGAATGGCGACCTTCTTGGTGATCGTAGCAGAGACTGATTCGGATGTGCCTTCGATGAGAAGTGCAAATGCTCCGGCATCTTGGAAAGCGAGGGCCTCTTTGAGCATCAATTTTGCTGCGTCATCGGTTTTGCCTTGGTATTTGTAGCCGCCCATTTGCTGAACATGCTGAGGCTTTAGGCCGATATGTGCCATTACAGGAATGCCGCGTGCGCATAAATAATCGACGGTTTCAACCATCTCCATGCCGCCTTCTAGCTTTACGCATTGGGCGTTTGTCTCTTGCAAGATATGTGCAGCATTTTCAAAAGCTGCCTCTTTGCTCTGTTGGTAGCTGCCAAAGGGCATATCGATGAGGATACAGGCATGTTGGGTTGCGTTTACGACTGCTTTACCGTGATCGATCATCATCTCTAAGCGAACGGGTAAGGTGCTTTCCATGCCGTAGCAGACCATGCCGAGCGAATCGCCCATGGTGATGAAATCAACATGTTGATCAATCAGTGCAGCCATAGGTGCAGAGTAGGCGGTGAGTGAGACGATCTTTTCCTTGCCCTTCATCGCTTTGAGTTTTGTGATGCTAGTCCGCTGCGTGTGCTTTGACTTAGACATGCCGAGATTCCTTATGCTTTAGGCGCTTTGTGTGATTACAAGCTCTGAGGCTTGCGGGAAGGTGAGGGTGATAGTGGTGCCGACATTGACTTCACTATCCAGCTCAAAACTACCACCCATAATTTCAACAAACTTCTTAGAAAGCGGTAGGCCCAGACCGGTGCCTTCATATTTGCGAGATAGTTTGCTATCGACCTGACCGAACGGTGTCATGACCGTTGCAATGTCTTTTGCGGCAATACCAATGCCGGTATCTTCGACTCGTATGCAGATCTCGTCGCGGTCTGCGGGCTGCCATGCGGAGACTTTGACCTCACCGCCGGGTGGCGTGAATTTCACGGCATTCGATAGCAGGTTGAGCAGTACCTGCTTAAATTTCTTCGCATCAATCGTGCCGATGATATGGTCTTTAGGCAGTCCTTTGATAAGGGTGACCTGAGCCGCTTCTGCGCGCGGGATGACCAAGCGCATGCTGTTGACGATCAGCTTGGTGATATCGGTTTCCACCATTTCAACTTCAAGCTTACCGGCTTCCGCTTTTGAGTAATCAAGGATGTCGTTGATGAGCGATAGCAGGTGGACGCCGGAGTTATGGATGTCTTCCATATATTCGGCGTGAGTTTCGTTTAATTGCTGCATGGCTTCTTTGCGAATGATCTCAGAAAACCCAATGATCGCATTGAGCGGTGTGCGCAATTCGTGGCTAATATTTGCCAGGAAGAGAGATTTTTCACGGTTCTCTGCTTCTGCACTTGCGGCGGCTGCGGTTAGCTGAAGATTGACCTCATGCTGTTTCGCAATGATTTGTTCTGCGCGATGGCTGATGATCATCAGAATAATGATCAAGCCAATAAATAATATAGCGATAGATAGTGTGATGACCCATTGAATGGTCCTCATCTCTTCTACGGATTTAGTAGTGTTGGAGGCAATCTCAATAAACCCTTTGCCTGGAATATGAATCATGCTGATGACGATATGCATATGCTCATCTGTATTGGCACCGGCAATATCTGTGTCGGTTATCAGTTTGGATTCGATCCCCTTTTCAACCTGAAAATCTTTAACACGGTCTGAGATGAGCATGTGCTGGCGGTCAAACACTTCTCGGTTTTTGTGCGAGAATACGTGCTGCTTTTCATCATCATAAATAGAGAATTGGATAATCGACGAGTAGGCGATGAAATGACGGGAATCCTCTTTAAAGGCATCCATCTCTTCTGGCGTGGCGGTTAGCTTGTCAAAATCTTTCCAGACGCTCGAATCATAGCTGTTAGCGATGGCGTGATGGTGCTGTTTGACGATGTATTTGATGTCTTCAATGCTCATCGTATAGACCCAATAGCCTACGCCATAGGCCGCAAGTACGACGATAAATATGCTGGCAAAATAAAAATAGCGCAGATACGTGAACATAGGCTATTCATAACGGATTAAGGCTTCGATGACACCTGAATTATCGGCATTAAACCCCGATTTATGTCTTTTTTTGGTAGATGCGCCAAAAAGATGTCGATGAGTGATTGACTTGGAGCCATGTGCTCGTTATATTCCCCCCTCTTTTTGGAAAGGAAAGAACTGTGAAACGTACATTTCAGCCAAGTAATCTGGTGCGCAAGCGTCGCCATGGATTCCGCTCTCGTATGGCTACCGTTGGTGGTCGTAAAGTGCTTGCTGCTCGTCGTGCTAAGGGACGTAAGCGTCTGAGCGCCTAAGCGTTTTGCGTGTCAAAACTGCGAATAGACCGGATCATTAAGCGATCTGACTTTGTCAGAGCGGCCCGTAATGGTGCGAGTTTTCGTACACGTAGTTTGGTTTTACAAGTCTTCCATCCATCTCCACAAGATGCTGAATTATCTGGCGATATATTATGTTGCCGTGCTGGCTTTACCGTGACTAAAAAAGTGGGTAATGCGGTGGTGCGCAACCGTATTAAACGCCGTTTTCGTGCATTAGCCGCAGATATGTTGCCTGAATTGGGCCGAAATGGCTCAGATTATGTGCTAATTGGCAGAAAAGCAGCACTTACCACCCCTTATGATGAGCTTAAAGTAGAGTTTATGCGCGCTATACAAGAGGTGCATGCCTCATGAGTAAGCTATTAATTGGGCTGGTTAAGCTCTATCAGTGGGTGATTTCGCCGTGGTTTGCCAATGTGTGCCGGTTTCAGCCATCTTGTTCGCGCTATGCGATTGAAGCACTGCGCCTTCATGGGGCGTGGCGTGGCAGTTATCTAGCGATGAGGCGCATTTTATCGTGCCATCCGTGGGGAAGCTGTGGTATAGACCCAGTGCCGATGCCTAAGGCGTCTGAAATAAAGTCAAAAGATTAAGGAATTACCATGCATCAAGGCCAACAAAATGCACCCGATATTCGCAATTTGATTTTAGCGGTTGTGCTATCCACGCTGATATTGCTGGGCTGGCAATGGTGGGTGGAAGAGCCTAAGCGCCAAGCGGCGATGGAGCAGGCTGCTCAAGAGCAGCCAGTGAGTGAAACCGTGCTGCCGGATACGACGGCTGAAGCGTTAGGTCTGGCTGATGCGAGTGCCATGGGAGAATCTCGCGAGAGCCGTATTGCATCGTCTGCGCGTGTCACCATTGATTCTCCTCGACTGCATGGGTCTATCAACCTTCAGGGCATGCGTATTGATGATGTGACGCTCGCGAATTACCGTGAAAGCGTTGAAGAAGATTCGGATGAGGTGGTGTTACTCTCTCCGGCAAATGGCAAAGATGCGTATTTTGCAGAATTTGGTTGGTTGCCATCGGGTGATGTGAAAACCCCGACATCAAAGACTAATTGGAAGTCGACATCATCAAGCCTGACACCCGATACGCCATTGCAAGCCAATTGGACGAATGGTCAGGGCGTGCGTTTTGAAAAGACGGTATCGCTTGATAAGAATTACATGTTCTCTGTGCGCCAGAAAATTGAAAATAATTCCGGCAAAGCGATTACAGTCTTTCCATATGGTTTGATTAGTCGCAGTTACGAAGATACGGGCGATCACTACTATATTCTGCATGAAGGGCCGCTGGGTGTGTTTAACCAGCAGCTGGAAGAGTTGGGCTACGAAGATTTACGCGACGATGAAAAGGCAAGCTATCAGAGTAAAGATGGTTGGTTGGGCATTACCGATAAATACTGGCTGAGCGCGATTGTGCCTTCTGGACAAGACGGCTTTAAGGCTAACTTTCAGTATTTCACGCGCAATGGTGCGGATAAATACCAGACCGACTATTTAGGCCAAGCGATCACCATTCAGCCGGGCGAAAGTAAGTCTGTTACTAATTACTTCTTTGCTGGTGCGAAAGAAGTGTCGTTGCTTGATCACTACGCACAGAATTTAGAGATTCCATTGTTCGACCGTGCGGTTGATTTTGGCATGCTGTATTTTCTGACAAAGCCGATTTTCCATGCGCTTGATTACTTCCATAATTTGTTGGGTAATTTCGGTTTGGCGATCATGTTGCTGACGGTTTGTATCAAGATTGTGCTCTTTCCATTGGCGAATAAATCCTATCGCTCGATGAGTCAGATGAAGGTTCATATGCCTAAGATTCAGGAGATTCGCGAACGCTATGCAGATGATCGTGTGCGCATGAATCAGGAGATGATGGAGTTTTACAAACGCGAGAAAGTGAATCCGGCTTCGGGTTGTTTGCCAATGCTACTACAAATTCCGATTTTCTTCGCACTGTATAAAGTGCTGTTTGTTACGATCGAGATGCGCCATGCGCCATTTTATGGTTGGATTGAAGATCTTTCTGCATCTGATCCGACCAATATATTTACCCTGTTTGGCTTGGTGCCGTGGGAAGCACCGCAGCTCTTCCATATTGGTGCATGGCCGTTGATTATGTGCGTGACGATGATTTTGCAGCAGCGTCTAAATCCTAAGCCAACCGATCCGATGCAAGCAGCGATTATGAACTGGCTGCCATTCATCTTCCTTGTGTTCTTTGCAGGATTCCCTGCTGGTCTGGTGATCTACTGGGCATGGAACAACTTGCTGTCGATCACGCAGCAATGGGTCATCACACGCGAGACGCGTGCGCAAATGAAGGCGGCGTAACTTGCGATGGCGGGGCCTGAATACAAAGATGCTGCGAAGCTATTTCGCTTACCTTGCGATTTTGTCATAGGTGCTGCGACGCTGGATGTGATTCCGCCCTCTGATTTACCAGAGGTAGCATTTGTTGGGCGCTCGAATGTTGGGAAATCCAGCTTAGTGAATGCATTAACGGGCCAAAAAGCATTGGCAAGAACATCGAATACCCCCGGTCGCACACAGCAACTTAACTTCTTTAATTTGGGTGGCAAGCTGATGCTGGTGGATTTGCCGGGTTACGGCTATGCCAAAGTGTCAAAGACCGAGATTGCGCGCTGGAATGAGTTGATGCGGGCTTATTTGCGCGGTCGTCAGCCGTTACAGCGGGTTTGCGTGCTGGTGGATTCGCGTCATGGGCTGAAAGATAGCGACCGCGAAATGATGGAAATGCTTGACATTCATGCCGTTTCATACCAGTTGGTGCTGACGAAATGTGACAAGGTGAAAGCGCCGGCGCTGGAAAAACTGATCTTGGATACCGAGAATGAGTTGAAGAAACGACCAGCCGCTCACCCGACATTGATTGCGACCAGTTCAGTGAAATCGACTGGGTTAAACGTGCTACAACATGAATTATATGAGGTGATGCAGTCGTGGAATTAAAGACGGTCAGACGGAAAGATAACTTGCTTCGTACGGCGAAAACCGTATCGGAGGCACTGCCTTATATCCGCGAATTTGCTGGCGAGACTTTTGTGATTAAGTTTGGTGGTCATGCGATGGGCGACCCTGAGCTGACCAAAACGTTTGCGCGCGATATTGTGCTGCTAAAACATATCGGCATTAATCCGGTAATTGTGCATGGTGGCGGGCCTCAAATTGGCGAGATGCTCGATCGACTGAAAATTCAAAGCTCGTTTGTAGACGGGTTGCGCGTGACCGATGCGGACACGGTTGAAATTGTTGAGATGGTTTTATCTGGCTCAATCAATAAGCAGATCGTGACTGAGATCAACCAGGCAGGTGGTATGGCTGTTGGTATTTCGGGCAAGGATGGTGGCTTGATTAAAGCACGCAAATTGCGCCGTACGATTAAAGACCCGGATTCGAATATCGAGAAGATTTTAGATTTGGGTTATGTCGGTGAGCCGGTGGAAATTAATCCAAGCATTTTTGAAGATTTCCTGGATTCAGATGTCATCCCTGTGATTGCCCCTATTGGCATGGGCGAGAACGGCGAGACTTATAACATCAACGCAGATACGGCGGCGGGCGCGATTGCTGCGGCCTTGGCGGCACGCAAGCTTCTGATGCTGACCGATGTGGCCGGTATCTTGAACAAAGAAGGCGAGTTGATTTCTGAAGTGTCCCCAGATGAAGTACAGCGCTTAATTCAGGACGGTACGATTTCGGGCGGGATGATTCCGAAAGTTGAAACATGTCTGTATGCGTTGAAGAACGACACGGAAGCGGCGCACATTCTAGATGGCCGTATACCACATGTATTGTTGGTGGAGACCTTTACCGAGCTTGGTGCAAGCACCATGATTCGCAACGATTACTAAGCCGATTGTTTCAGGTGATTTTGTAGTACGGGTTTAGCGAGTGCTGCTAAGTCTTCATACATTTTTCGTTTAAACGGTACGATAATGTCTGGTAGCGCATCGACTGAATCCCAACGCCATTCGCTAAATTCAGGCTCTTCTGTTTCGATGTTGATGGCGCTGTCATCTGCCATGAGTTCAAAGATAAACCAGCGTTGTTTTTGTCCGCGATAACGGCCTTTCCAAAGTTTTGGAATGAGGTCTTCGGGCAAATCATAGGTGAGCCATTCGGGAAATTCATGAATGAGCTTGATGTTTTTTTCTTGCACGCCGGTTTCTTCTTCTAGCTCGCGATAGGCGCAAATGAGGGGTGATTCACCTTCGTCAATACCGCCTTGAGGCATTTGCCATGCTTCGGATGTTTTATCGATGCGTTGCGCGACGAAGATGTTGCCTTGCTGATTGATCAGCATAATGCCAACGCCTAAGCGGTAGGGAAGGTCGGAAATATTCATAAGGCTATTCGGTATATAGCGCGCTGACTGGCACCAGCTTCACGCCTGCTTGCTGTAATTTAGGTAACCATGCTTGCAATGTCTCAACCGTTAAAGGGTAGGCAGAGGCTAGGCCGATAGCTTTACCTTTACGCTTGGCCTCCAGCACCAATTTGCTGAGCTGTGCATCGATAGCTGCTTGCGTTGGAATCTCGTCGATGATGCTGGTTGGGGTCGCAATGAAAGCCGGATGTTTGGTAATCATGCTTTTGATATTTTTGGTTGGGTTTTCATAAGCAGGCATGAAATTGATGCCGCGAGTGCGCAAGTCATTCGCGACCCATTGGATATGGGCTAAACTCTCAACAAACGGATCACCGTGCATGGTCATACCGACAAGCCCCGGGATAATGGCATAGAGTTGATGCAGGCGCGCAATGCCATCTTCTGGCGGCAGGTCGGTCAGCAAACCTAGTGGCCCCGGGTCACTTGCGGGGTAATCGTGCGGCTGTGTTGGAATGTCGAGCCATGCCTCAAACCCTAGATTGCGCGCGCCCTTCACCCATTTTGCCGTGTGTTTGCCATAGGCGTTATAGATGAGGCTTAATGTGTTGGGCAGGGTAAGAATCTGTTCGGTGACGGCTTTATTCAGGCCCACACCTCGAATGGCGATACCGAGCAACGGCATCTGGTTGCCTTCTAGGTTTACTGTGTGAGCATAGTAGCTTTTTGGCGAGCCAGTCGGTCCGGTTTTTGGAATTTCACCCCACTCGGTGAGCTCTACTAGGTCTGGGTTGGGCGCATCGGCCAAGCTCGCTTTTGTTTTTGGATATTCGGGGATTTTATTGAGTTCCGCCTCGGCAAGTTCCGCCTCGGATTGGGTGGCCTGAGTTTCTTGAACGAGCTGCTCTTCTTCCTCAGTTGCGACTTCGAAAGATGACAGATCCGGGCCTTCATCCGCTTTCTTTTCAGCTTCAATTTGCTGCACAGAGGTGCTGTTATTTCCACGAATGACGGCGCCGGTATTGGCATTAAACGTTAGTCGCTTTCCGGTATCGAACGCATTATCAACGTTACTTGATCCGCCGGTAAAGAACATCAGACCACTGACCAGCGCCACCAGTAGCAGCAACGCATTCACGCCCATCATGATCTGATAGGTGGTTGATTTACCTCCTTCTGCTGAAGAAAGCATGCGTTCTCCTTATGATGCGTTGTTGGCGTCTTTAGGTGTCAGCACCTGTTTGTAGATAGATAAAGCGCGAATAAGGTCGAGTGCGCGAGAGAGCTGATAATCCTCGATGCTATCCTCGCCATCTTTATTTTTCTTCTTCGCAGCATTTTTAGCGGCTTCTTTTTCCTGATTGTTTTTCAGGTGACCGCGTAAATTTGCTTCTGAACGAGAAGAAGACATATCCAATGGCTCTACTTTTGCAGGCTCTACCACGATATCTGGCTCAATACCTTTTGCCTGAATTGATACGCCAGATGGGGTGTAGTAGCGAGCAGTGGTCAAGCGCATGGCACCGTGTTCTTTCAGGGGAATGACCGTCTGTACGGAACCTTTACCAAAGGATTTGGTGCCCAAAATAACCGCGCGTTGATGATCTTTAAGTGCACCCGCTACAATCTCTGAAGCAGAGGCTGAGCCTTGGTTGATGAGTACAACGATTGGAAGTCCATCAGCCAGATCACCTTTGCGCGCACTATAGCGCTTGGTGTTTTGCGGGTCGCGCTCGCGGGTAGAGACAATCTCACCGCGATCTAGGAAGGCATCAGATACCGCAATTGCCTGATCAAGCAAGCCGCCTGGGTTGTTTCTGAGATCAAGCACAACACCTTTTAGCTTGGTACCGATTTCTTTTTTCTGCTTTTCCAACTCACGTTTCATAGAGTCGTAAGTTGATTCAGAGAAAGAAACGACGCGGATATATGCGACGTCATTTTCTGCACGAGCACGTACGGATTTGATTTTGATCAGGTCGCGGGTGATGTCGACATTAAGAGGCTCGGATAAGCCTTCACGTAGAATCGTGATTTTAATATCGGTGCCAACGCGACCACGCATTTTTTCAACGGCTTCTGAAAGGGTCAGGCCCATCACTGGCTCTTCATCGATTTGGCTGATGAAATCACCTGCTTGTACGCCCGCGCGAAATGCGGGAGTGTCATCGATAGGAGAGACGACTTTTACCAAGCCGTTTTCCATGGTGACCTCGATACCCAAACCACCGAATTCACCTTTGGTTTGCACCTGCATTTCTTTGAAGCTTTTACGATTCAGATAGCCAGAATGTGGGTCTAGCGAGGTCAGCATGCCATTGATTGCTGATTCCACAAGCTTCTCGTCATCGACGGTTTCAACATAGTCTTTGCGGACACGCTCAAAGACATCACCAAATAAATTGAGCATTTCATAGGTGTTGCTTTTGGCCTCATCTTTTGCAAACGCCGGATTGAATGCGGCTACTACTAGCCACAGGCTCACGATGAATAGTGGAAATGTGCGAGTCATAATGTGTCCTTTTACCTTTATCGCCTCGATTGTTAGTTAGCAGCGATGCTTCTACTGACATTACCCATCCATAGCGCGGGGTCAATAGGCTTGCTGTTTTTTCGTAATTCTAAATAGAGCTTCTGTGAATCATTACTGCTACCCATGGCTCCGATTGGCTCTCCAGTTATAACCTGTTGACCTGGCTCAACATTTATACGGTTAAAGCCTGAAAGCAGGCTGTGGTAGCCGCGCCCATGCTCAATAATGACCATATTGCCATAATCCATGAAATCGCCAGTAAATACGACGCGTCCGCCATGCAAAGCCGTGACTTGCGCGCCTTTGGCGGTTTGCAGCACATGGCCTTTATAACGGTCGTTAGGCCCTTTTTTCTCCCCAAAACGATGCAAGATACGCCCGGTTGTAGGGTAGGGGATTTCCCCTTTGCGGGTGGCGATGGATGGTTTTTGCGTTGGGGTTGGTTGATTTGGTGCAGATGGCTTGGCCTGAGGTGGGCTGATATCGCTGAAGAGTTGTTTATCCTCATTTAGGCGGCCTAGTAATTCTTTGAGCGATTTTGACTCGCGGGATAGTAGCGCGATTCTGGTTTTGACCGAACTCAGCTCGGTATTTAGCTCTTTATTGAGTTTCTGGCGCTCGGCAATGCGCTCATCGAGCGTGCGCTGCTGTTCTTTGAGTCCTTTTTTCTCGAATTTGAGCTGCTGCTTTTTGTCTGATATTTCGGACTCTAGCATGTTCAGGTCGCGCAGTTGCTCGGCTAGCACCTGCATTTCGATATCAGCGGCACCATAGCTCACATGCAAGGCGCTGGCGGTACGAAGCAGTTCATCTTCTTTGCCTGGCATGGCAATCACAAATTCTTTGGGCATACGCTGCATGCGTACCATGGCTTGCAGTAGTCTGGCGGTGTCTTTGCGATGCTCTTCGAAAATTTTATTATGTTCGTCGCGTTTGCCTTGAAGCTTGGTCAGCTCTTCATTGGTCTTATCAATGTCGTGCTCTTTTTCTTTGATTGATTTGGCGAGCGTCACCCCTTCTTTTTGGATGCTAGCCATTTCTTTTTTTACGCGCTCAATTTTGCGACCAATTTCCTGCTGCGCTTCTTTGGTTTCTTTGAGTTTCTCGAGCGTTGCATTCAAGCTTTCTTCGGTAGCGGTTTGGGCAAAAGCAAGCTGAGAACTGGCACAGACAGTTAGTACGATTCCAGCGATTTGCTTGCTACTAACCAATCGAACGCTCCTGTGCATCAGACTCCGGTGGGTCGATGAGCGCTTTACCATTCATGCTTGGTGGTATCTCAATTCCTAGCAATTGCAAAATGGTTGGCGCGATGTCTGCCAAGCGGCCATCTGGTATGGCGGTTTGTGCATTTTCATAAGCAGGGCCTGCGACAATGAATGGCACTTTGTTTAGCGTATGTGCTGTGTGTGCGCTGCCGGTGTTGTGATTAAACATCATCTCTGCATTGCCGTGATCGGCGGTGATCAGCAGCGTGCCACCCGATTGGTTGATTGCGTATAACAAGCGCCCTAAACAGCTATCGACTGCTTCGACGGCTTGAATAGCCGCATCGATTTTGCCGCAATGACCGACCATGTCGGTATTGGCGTAATTGACGATGATGACAGGGTAGGCGTTTTTAGCAATCGCCTCGACCAGTTGGTTTGTCACTTCTGGTGCGGACATCTCTGGTTTGAGGTCATAGGTTTTAACATCTGGTGATGGAATCAGAATGCGATCTTCACCCTCGTATGGCTCTTCGCGACCACCATTGAAGAAGAAGGTGACATGGGCATATTTCTCTGTCTCGGCAATACGTAATTGCTTCATGCCTTGTGCTGCGATGATCTCGCCTAGCAACTCTGTTAATTCTTCTGGTGGGAAGAGGGACGGCATGAGTGCCGATAGGTCTGTTGAATATTCGACCATGCCAAGTGCGGTGCTGATGAAAGGTGCTTCGCGTTCAAATGCATCGAAGGTTGGGTCGCATAGCGCGTGCAATATTTCTCGTGCGCGGTCAGCACGGAAGTTTGCCATCAGGATGCCGTCTTGTTTGGCGATGCCCGCATATTCACCAATGATATAGGGGGAGACAAATTCATCGCCTTCATCGGCTTGGGTGTAGGCGTGATTAAGAGCGGCGAGTGCAGATTCTGAAGTGGTGCCTTTGCCAAGAGCGATGGCATTATAAGCTTGTTTGACGCGGTCCCAGCGTTGGTCGCGGTCCATGGCGAAGAAGCGACCACAAAGGGTAGTAATAGCAATATTATCTTCGCCTGCGATTTCACCCTCAACGGTTTCCAGATATTGCTTCGCACTTCGTGGTGGCGTGTCGCGACCATCGAGAAAGGCGTGGATGGAAACCTTTACGCCTGTGGCGGCGATGATTTTTGCAAGTGCGATAATGTGTGACTGGTGGGCATGAACGCCACCATCAGACAGCAGCCCCATAAGGTGGCAGGTGCCGCCCGACTTTTTGAGCTTCTCGATATAATCGATCAAGGTTTGGTTTTCGGCGAGTGAGCCATCGTCGATTGCTTTATCGATGCGAGGTAAATCTTGTAAGACGACACGGCCCGCACCGATATTCATATGCCCCACTTCTGAGTTGCCCATTTGGCCGGCTGGCAGCCCGACTTCATGCTCGGATGCATCGAGCACACCTTGCGGGTAATTGGCGATTAGCTGATCCCAGTTTGGCGTGTTGGCTTGCGCGATGGCGTTGTCTGTTGACTCATCGCGAATGCCCCAGCCATCGAGGATACATAAGACCAGCGGTGTATTAGGAATTGGCATGAGAGTAATATAGGCGTAAACGCCTAATTGGCAACGATTAGCTGCGATGGTAGGGATGATTTGTGAGTATAGTATGAATACGATAAATCTGCTCGCACAACATGGCGCGTACCATCATGTGAGGCCATGTCATGGCGCCGAATGAAAGCGTCATATCGGCTTTGTCACGCACGCTTTGATGCAGGCCGTCGGCACCACCAATAACAATAGCAATATGTGAGGCGGCGTCTTGTTGCCAGTCACCAAATTGTTTGGCGAGTGATTCACTGCTATGGGTTTTACCACGCTCATCCAGTGCGATGATTTTGTCTGCAGATTCCGCACTGCTAAGCAGCCATTCGGCCTCGGCGAGCTTGCGCGCATCGCCGCTTAGGTTTTTCTTCACTTCATGCTCGGTGATGGAAATGGTCCAGGGGGTTTGCTTGAGATAACGCGAAACAAGCTCTTTCTCTGGGGAAGCCTTCTGTTTCCCCAAGGCATAAATCGAGACACGCATGAGTGTTAAGCGTACACCTCTTCAGGCACCACAACCGCTGGAATCGCCCACATTTTCTCAATGTTATAGAATTCCCGCGTTTCTGGTCTGAATAGGTGAACGATCACATCGCCGGCATCAATCAAAACCCAATCGCAGGTTTCCGTACCCTCAACTGACAGGGCAGGCATTCCGGCTTCTTTGAGTTTGTCTTGGAGTTTGCTGGCTAAGGCGCCGACATGGCGTTGTGAACGTCCGCTGGCAACAATCATGGCATCTGCGAAACTGCATTTGCCGTTCAAATCGATGCTGACAATGTCTTCGGCTTTGTCGTCATCGAGTGATGCTTCAATCAGTGCTTTAACAGTTGAGGCATCGCAGTCAGATGTGGAAAAAATAA
>JALEGK010000021.1 GCA_022763105.1 Rickettsiales bacterium
GAATATGGGGACAATTAAGGGGAGAAAATTCTGTTATTTTAGGCCGATTGCAAGATGGAAGAAGGTGTACACTGCTCAACTACAGAGCATATGTGATGACACACAAATGGCCTGATGGGGAGCATTACAAAACAGACATTACAGCGCACTATCTTTTTTTAGGTGAGGCTTTTCACTCCCCTGATGATATTACTTTCGACCACATTTTACTAGAACTCACCCACTTCAATCACTGGATGAACCAACCGCTAAGCATAAACTATCCTTCAAATGATTTTAGTGAGACTGTCATTACTAGAGAAGAGTTAGGATTTGATGTCAACATTGCACGTTCTGGAATGAAAATTGGCATGCATCCATCATTTGAATATCCAATACTTCCTTCATATACAGAGGGTGTTAAGGTCAATTATCAGTACGCCATGAATATAAGCCTTGAGCAACCAATTACAAACAAAGAACTAAAGGATCTCCATTTCTCAATCACAAGCTTATTTACGCTACTATGTGCTGAGCCTGTTTATCACCAAACACTTTTAGCCTATCGCAACAACACACCTGTTCAGGTGTATGCAACTTCATATAATCGATATGATCCGTCATTTGATAAATCAGAAATAGATATTACTGAGCTTCCGATAACGCATGATTCTTTATCCGATAATCAATTAAACACGCTATTTCTAAATTGGTTTTCTATTCATGAAGAATATAAAGATTTTATCGTACTGTTGGTATCAAGCTTTATTCAAAAGCACACTTTAGAAAGCCGTTTCCTGATCTTAGCAAAGTGCTTAGAGATATTTTACAATCTACAATACCCGAACAAACAATTTCGAATTGATGAACAAGAATGTGAATCTTTCATCGACCAGATAAATTTCCCTGAATCGATGGATAAAACGTTTATTAAGCAAGTAAAAAAACAAATTCTATGGGTCAATAGCTTCACAAATTTCGAAGCAAAACTGTTAAGCTTATTTGACGAAATACCGCCTCAAGACATTGCTCCAATAATAGATAACCCCAGAAGCATTGATGCTGGCATGAAAGAATTTGCCAAAAAAGTAGCAAATACCCGAAATTATTATACTCATTACGGTTCAACGCCCGAGAAAGAACGATTCTCACTGGATGAACTGTTCAAAACTAGCAATAAATTGAAAATGATCGCGCTCAAACTTCTATACAAGAAATTAGGTGTTGAGGATGTTAAGGATCGCGTTCTATGTTTATTGCACAAGTAGGAAGCAACCCTACTGAGAATATATAAGCTCGGTATTCATCACACGCTCTTTCTTGCGAGCAGCACGATATAGCTTTCTAAGTTGCTCTTTCACCGCTACCGGATCATCAATCCCGCTAATCTTCATAATGGGCGAAGATTCATCTACTGACTCCACTTTAACATCACCCACATTAAGCATACGCCCTACGATACCTTGCGACACACTAACGTCTTTAATGCGGAACAATTCTATTTCCTCGACCTTCCGAGCGATAATGCCGCTGGTAAGCATGAGCCGTTCGTTAGTGATGGTATATCTATTAACCTTCAACACCACCCAGACCACCCCGAAGATGATTATAGATATCGGAATTGTTGCTATCGGGAAAAGACACAATACAGCAAAAGTTAGAGGTACGGCGTAAGCCTTTTTAGATGATTTAAGCTCTAAAAGTGTTTCTTCTTCTGGCTCATCCTGAATGGTTTGCTCGCTCATACCCAAATACTCCTAATGGTTAAAAATATGCGATTATCGCATATACAGCATTCTGGTGCAGATTCTCAAGATAATTTTTGAGGACACCCATCTTGAAAACCATTTATGACGAGCAATACCGCAAGTTAATTGAGGCTTTAAAAGAATACAGAGCCAAACAAGGTATTACTCAAACTCAGCTAGCTGAGAAGCTAGGTCTTCCTCAGTATGATATATCCAAGGTAGAAAACTATGTGAGACGCTTGGATGTTGCGGAGTTAGATCGCTGGTTAGAGGCAATGAACGTAAAATATTCCATCATTGAAACAATCTGCGCCAAGCTGGATAGTTAGCCCTTACTATTCAGAAATATTCTGTTATCTTTGCGGTCATGGAATCTAGCGTTGAGATCGATCGAATAATCTCACATAGAGAAAAAGACACCTAGAAGAAAAAACTTATGTCCGTATCAATCAGAAAAATAGAAATAGAAAACTTTCGATCCATACGCCGAGTTAGCGTTGAAACTAAAAAAATGAATGTTTTCGTAGGACAAAACGATTGTGGAAAATCAAACGTTCTTCGTTCCTTGAACCTTTTTTTCAACGAAGAAACTAACGCGGGTCAGTCGTTAATATTTTCTGATGACTTTAACTTCAATTATGAACCTCCCGCACGAAAAGCAAAAGAAATCATTGTAAAATTAGAACTTGATATACCCTCAAGCTACCGTTCCACTAATGGTGACTTTATCGTTTGGGAGAAAATCTGGCGAGCGAATGGTAAATTCAAAGACGAATATTATGGGATACGATTGGTGCCAGGACGTCGCGGAGGAACCAAGAAAGAAATCATTGAGATACCCCAGAAGTCCAATGTACACAGCTTGCTAAAAAAAACCGAATACCAATACATCCCCGCCATTAAAGACTCCTACTTCTTTAGTGACCTTCGAGGAAAAATTTATGGAATTATATCTGAAGTCGCAAAAGACACCTTCAAAGAATCAAGCTCAGATTTTGAAACTGCAATTGGTCAGCACTTGCAAGACTTAACGCAAGATATTAACAGCTCTCTTGGCTTTAGCACTAAACTGGCATTACCTCGTGACCTAAGCCACATATTCCAAAATCTTGACTTTTTAAGCGGCGATAAATCTGTGTCATTAGATAATAGAGGAGATGGAATCAAAGCAAGACACATACCCATAATATTAAAATTCATGGCGGAGAAGAAGCGTTTATTGCAAGTTCGCGGAGCAATGCCATATTCTTTTATATGGGGATATGAAGAGCCTGAAAACAACCTAGAGTTTTCAAATAGCATAAAACTAGCCGATGAATTTGTGAACTATGCAAACAATGATGTGGCTCAAATCTTTTTGACCACGCACTCTCCAGTGTTTTACAATTTAGGCTCGAGTGCTGATGTTAGCCCTTATCATGTAATTTACGACCCTCAAAGTTCTGGAACAGAACTTAAAAAAGAACCAAGTGACCTCGACGATAGAATGGGCATGATGGCTTTAATAACCCCACACCTTGCACCATATATCAAACAAATCAAAGATCTAGAAGAGGCCAAGAAAGAAGTTGAACAGCAGGTTGATGATAATCGTCATCATATTTTCGTTGAAGGAGAAAGTGATCAAATAATTCTCCAGAAAGCTTTGAAAGTCTTCTTTCCCAACATCGACAATATTGCTTTTACTTCAAAAGCATCAGGAGCAGGGCATCAATATGTCAAAGATATGCTGACCGCATGGCATGCTAAGAAAAAACATGACCCAACTATCCCAAAAGCAGCAGGGATAGTGGATAGTGATGCAAAAAAAATAAGAGCAGACTGGAATGCAGCGCCAAATCATACAGACTCATGTAAGTGTTTCGAATACAAAACTCCTACATGGCTTCGTTCGCTTAAAAGCGAAGGATACAATATCCCGATTACACTTGAGACACAGTATCCCGAAAGCGCATGGAAATACGCGCAGGATAACAATTATCTAGTAGATAGAGCCCAATCAAAGATCCTGCCAAACGCAATAGTCAATCAACTCACTTCATCAGCACAAAGCTTGTCAGACATTTTAAGTCAAACTGACTTACTTTACGTGCTATATGATTTTAACGGAAAAGAATATAAAAAGAAAATGGCGAAGCATATTTCACGAAAAAGCCCGCAAGAGGCAACATCATTTCTTCAATCCCTGAAACCACTCTTAGAAGAAATCATTAACTACTTAAAAGACTAATAGTGCACTTTATTGCTTATCTCTAGCAGGTGGCTTCACCCTAACCTTCGAGTAATTCTTAGGCCCATACCCTTGGGTTTGATATTGCACTTTGGAACCTGAGTGACTTTCCACAAGTCGTGAGACTGCCTTATGTTGAAGATGAGAAAATATCTGCCGTTCGGCTGCATAAACACGTGCTTCGTTAAGCTGATTAACCCACTGTCTGTTCATTTCGATGTGTCTAGGTAAGCTAGTCCATGTACAGAGCAATGCCGCTTTTGGCGATAAAGGAAAGGTGACTTCTGCAGTTTTATTATTAAACCCATGATCTCCCATTACTGGATGTACTGTCCGAGGGTCAACCGCTCTAAAAAGCGGATTATCACTGGTTACTAAGAAACCGTGCTTAGGGTATAACAACGTCCAGTTCATATCTTGAATTACTGGAGTAAGGCTATCCGCAGCTGAAAGGGCCTGTAAAGTAAGCTCAGCAGGAACCTCAACCTCATAATCTTTTGGATCAGTGATAGTTTGTAGCAACTGTTGCTTTTGCTCTTCAGAATATTCTTTACCTTTGAAATCCGATACATTTTTTACCAAACCATCAAAATCGTTCTTAGCATGGGTATATAACTCAATTTGTAACTGCGCGGCTCTCATCTCGGCTACAATTCGCCGCATTGTAGGCGTGCGGAAATACATAAGAGATAAGAAAGTGGCAAAGTCATGGCGTTCCTGCACTGACTGGGGAAATTTGCCTGAGAGAAGGTTTTTATATATCGGTGCTGATTTTCCTTCTATATCACTAAGAAAATCCTCAAGTGTGTTGTCTATCGAACCGTCTGGTTTCCTTACACTATAAAAATAACGCTGATGCCCAATATCGTCTGGCGTCTTGGGGAAACACTTTCCTGAATCTTTATCATAAACCCAAATTTTTCTGTTTGGTTGATTTCCAGTGAAATGCTTTAGATGCATTGCCGGAACCGTATGATGCCTCTGCTTAACTAAACTCATAGGTGATCATTATGATGCATCACACTCCCTCAAGAAAGGATGGAAAACGTCCTATACCCAAGATAATCAATATTATAGCAATCTTTTTCGGAAATCAGGGCTTCGGCTGGTATCACAAAAACCGAATAACCCCTTGGAATACATGGTGCCGATGAGAAGAATTGAACTTCCGACCCCGTCATTACCAATGACGTGCTCTACCACTGAGCTACATCGGCACACCAAAATGCGAGCCGTTGATATGCCATAATGATTATTTGATAGCAAGTAGTGATTTATGCTAGACTTAAGCCTGTGAAAAATTTAAACAATTTGGCATGAAACCACAAAGCAACAATACCAACACCCCGGCAAAAGGGGCGAAAATACAATCAGATGAGCGTCGAGCGCGTCTAGCGAAAGCATTACGCGACAATCTGACGCGTCGAAAAGCTGTCTCTCGCACGCAAACATCTCGTTCGACTGCGCAAGGAGAATAAGTGGACCATAAGCTCAAGAAAAAACTCATCTTCCTGAGGAATAAGAAGAATCAACGGATTTTTCAGCATGCCCGCATTCAGGCAGCGCAGGATGCGATGATAAAAGAGCAAGAGCAGGAACGCTTAAACCCTGACGGTGAAGATGAAAAAACAAGAGAGCAGAAAGAAAAAGACGAAGAAGTCTGGAGCGCACAAGTGATCGAAATACGCAACAAGCTAACCAACAAAAAGCGCCGTTCACATGAACGCTGGAACCGCTTTGCCGGAACCGCAGGTGGTGGCGCACGTGGCCGCTGAGCTGGCTTTCGCAATCCTCACCCCCGCTAAATTGCTTGAACCCCTCATTTTTCTTAAGTAGAACAACTCCATTCAAATGATTCGCAAGTGAGGAGTTATGGCAGGCCATAGTAAATTCAAAAACATCATGCACCGCAAAGGTGCGCAGGATAAAAAACGCGCGAAAATTTTTAACCGCCTCGCCCGCGAGATTCTCGTCGCTGTAAAAGCTGGTGGTGAAGACCCATCCATGAACCCACGCCTGCGCTTAGCGCTGCAGAATGCGCGCGCTGATAACATGCCGAAAGATAAGATCGAGAACGCGATCAAAAAAGGTGCTGGCACCAATGAGACGGAAAACTACGAAGAGATTCGCTATGAAGGTTATGGCCCTGGTGGCGTGGCGATCATCGTTGAAGTGATGACCGACAATAAAAACCGTACCGCAGCAGATGTGCGTACTGCCTTTGCTAAAAACGGTGGCAATTTAGGTGAAACCGGAAGCGTCGGCTTTATGTTTGATCGCAATGGTGTCATCACCTACCCGCTGGAAACCGCAGATGAAGAAGCGATGTTCGAAGGTGCACTCGAAGCTGGTGCAGAGAATTGCGAGAGCGACGAAGAAGCGCACACCATTACCTGCCCGCAGGAAGAATTTGGTACCGTACGCGAAAATCTGGAAGCAAAATTCGGCGAAGCAAAAAGCGCGAAGCTCGAATGGCATCCGCAAAACACAACACCTGTAAATGAAGATCAGGCCGCTACCCTGCTTAAACTTATCGAGGTGCTCGAAGATAATGATGACGTACAAGAAGTAGCAGCCAACTTCGAAATTGATGATGACGTACTTCAAAAGCTGAGCGCCTAATGCTCAACATTCGCCCAGCTACGCCTGATGATCTAGACATCATCATCCAGTTTACTAAAGCACTCGCCGAGTACGAAAAAATGCTGGATGAGGTATCAATTGACGCCAAACGGCTACACGAAGAGCTCTTCGGGCCGCAACCTTGGGCCTTTGTGCTGATTGCAGAATGGGATGGCAAACCCGCAGGCTTTGCGGTTAACTACCGCACTTTCTCTACCTTCTTAGGTAAGCATGGTATCTACATTGAAGATTTGTTTGTCGATCCTGCCTTCCGTGGCAAAAAGATCGGCTATGAGCTAGTCAAAGCAGTGGCAAAAGTAGCAGTGGAAGAAGGGTGCGAGCGAGTGGATTGGCAAGTGCTGACATGGAACCAACCATCGATCGATTTCTACGACCAACTCGGCGCCTATAACCGCGAAGGCTGGTATAATTACCGACTAGAAAATGATAAACTGCGTGAGCTGGCGAACGGCTAGCCTTTCTCCATCACCGTTTTATTTCCATCAGTGAACGGCACGGGGTCCGGTGTTAGATAGCTAAGCACATGGTTCGCTTCCATCATGTTTATGCCTTCTGGTTTTGACTCAACATCAACACCATTAACAAATGTTCTGGCAACATCGGTTAGCGGACTTTTAATAGTATCACCTGCCACTTGCTTCAGGGCCTTTTCCAAATACTCGGCTAAATTATCCGCGGTTGGAAATTCCCCCGTCTCTTTTCGTGCCATTGCCGCCGCACGATAGAGTAAAGATGTGCCTATTCCACTTCTGCCTTCCCCCCTATCGGCAGACAACGCTCTGTGCAATTCAGAAAAATCTAATTTATTGTCCCCGTCTAAATCGGGCACATACTTGTTATTATTTTGAGATGCTGCTGGGTCGATAATGGTAATCGTCGTACCAACGGTAGATTTAGTCATAACTCGCGCTCCTTACTGTTAATATGTATTCTTTTTGTTTTTTCCTAATGTACTAAATAACTGTTAACAAAAGGTAAAAATTGCTGATTTTTTGGGCATTTACTCGCTAAACTCCTCAGATGGCGCGCAAAATTTTAGGCATCGACCCCGGGCTACAAAAAACCGGATGGGGAATAATCGAAAGCAATAACAATAGCTTACGATTCATCGATTGCGGCATTATCAGACCAAACACCAAACAACCGCTTGCCTCACGCCTGCTTACACTTCATCAAGAATTACAGGTTATTATCAGCACCTACACCCCCTCAGAAGCCGCGATTGAAGAGACATTTGTCAGTGTAAATGGCGCATCGACACTTAAATTGGGCCAAGCCAGAGGGGCATTATTACTCTCACTTTCATCTGCCCATCTTCCCGTCAGCGAATACGCCGCAACACTTGTTAAAAAGACGGTCACCGGCGTTGGTCGTGCCGAGAAAGGCCAAGTCGGTATGATGGTGCAAACACTCATGCCACAAGCACGCGAACGATTACAAACAGCGGGCGAAGATGCACTTGACGCATTGGCAATTGCCATATGTCATAGCCACTCAAATACATTGGAAAAACTATGATCGGCAAACTTAAAGGCATCATCGATACGCTCGAAGAAGACCACGTCATTATCGATGTGAATGGTGTGGGATACGTCGTCTATTGCTCATCTAAAACGCTAGCGCAATTACCTTCTGCAGGCGAAGCTACCATTCTGATCATCGAGACGCATGTGCGCGAAGACCATATCCATCTCTACGGATTCCAAAATGCTGTTGAGCGCGACTGGTTCCGACTACTAGTGACTGTGCAAGGCGTGGGCGTGCGCATGGGGCTTGCTATTCTTGGCACCTTTTCACCTGATCAGATCGCCAACACCATCGCCGCGCAAGACAAGAAAATGATGACGCAAGTTAGCGGTGTCGGCCCTAAACTTGCCGAGCGCATTATCACCGAGCTGAAGAATAAAGTCGCCAGTCTGCCAACCAGCACGCAGGTGATCGACCACCCAACCAAAACCTCTGCCGCACAAGCAGGCAGTGGCGTGAGTGAAGATGCCGTCTCTGCGCTGGTGAATTTAGGTTACGGGCGCAGCGAGGCCTTCGCCGCCATCGCACGTATCAGTAACGAGCAAAATAAAGATGCGCTTGATATCCTCATCCGTGAAGGGCTGAAGGAGCTGGCATCATGAGTGAAGCCCTAACCACGCCCGACGAGCTAGAGGAAGATTCTGGCGAGCAATCGCTGCGCCCGCTATCACTCGATGATTTTACCGGACAAAAACAAGCATGCAGCAATCTGCGCGTGTTTGTGAAGGCTGCACGCGAACGTGGCGATGCGCTCGATCATACGCTGCTTTATGGCCCGCCGGGTTTGGGGAAGACGACATTAGCGCAAATCATTGCCAAAGAAATGGGCGTCAATTTCCGCGCCACCTCCGGCCCGCTTCTTACCAAAGCCGGTGACTTAGCGGCCATCCTCACCAATCTGCAAAAAGGCGATGTCCTCTTCATCGACGAAATCCACCGCCTCAATGCCGCCGTCGAAGAAGTGCTCTATCCGGCCATGGAAGACTTCCAGCTCGATCTCATTATCGGGGAAGGCCCTGCCGCACGCACGGTGCGCATAGACCTGCCCCGCTTTACGCTCGTAGGTGCAACCACACGCCTTGGTCTTATCTCTAACCCACTGCGTGACCGCTTCGGCATTCCGGTGAAGCTGAATTTCTACGAAGTCGATGAGCTAAAATCAGTCGTTAGCCGAGCAGCCGATTTGATGAGTTCCCCAATTACAGACGATGGCTCAGAAGAAATCGCAAAACGCTCTCGCGGCACACCACGCATCGCCGTGCGCTTGCTTCGCCGTGTGCGCGACTTTAGCCAAGCAGATGGCGCAAAACAGATCGATGCGAAATCAGCCGATCATGCCCTCAGACGCTTAGATGTCGACGAGCTAGGACTCGATGCATCCGATCGCCGCTATCTGGAGTTCATTGCTGAGCATTATGGTGGCGGCCCTGTGGGGATTGAGACCATCGCCGCCGGATTATCCGAGCAACGCGATTCACTCGAAGAAACCATCGAGCCATTCCTGATTCAATTGGGCATGATTCACCGCACCCCACGCGGACGCATGCTCACCCCCGGCGCATACCAGCATTTAGGTATGAACGCCCCTAAAGAAATCGCGCTAACACAATTTGACCTACTCGATGACGCGCAAGGATAACATGTCTGAGTACGGCCAGATTGCACGCGGTGTCCACACACAAGATTTTACCGTCTATTACGAAGACACTGACGCAGGCGGTGTTGTCTATTACGCCAACTATCTAAAATTTGCCGAGCGCGCACGCTCCGATGCGCTGAAATGCCTAAAGATTAAACAACGCGAACTAGCCGCGAATGATAACCTCTTTTTCGTCGTATCACACTGTAACATCGACTATCTGTCACCTGCGAAATTAGAGGACAGAATAACCGTACAAACACGGTTGCTGGAGATGCGAAAAGTGCGTATGACTATGGAGCAAAAAATCCTGCGTGACGAGACCCCCCTAGCGCAATTAGAGGTAACCATCGTCATGCTTAACCAAAACCATCAACCCGCCCGCTTGCCGCAAGCAATAGCAACAACGCTGCAAGAGGCATTAACCATACAAAACTGAAGGATAGAATATGCCTGCCGATACCGCTATTCCAACCGTTCAATCCACGAAGCTCGCTGGCACGGTTGACCATGACATGTCGCTGATTGGCTTGTTCATGAACGCCGATCCGATCGTCATGATTATCATGTTATTGCTGCTACTGATGTCGATTATCAGCTGGGGCATCATCATTGAAAAATCATTCCTGTTTCGCTCACTCATCTACAAGACACTCAAATTCGAAGAAGAGTTTTGGTCAGCAGAAGCACTCGATAAATTCCACGACACCATCAAGAAACGCAAAAAGCACCACCCGATTGCTGCCATGTTCCACGCCGCCATGGAAGAATGGGGTCAGTCGCGCCGCGCCGACAAACGGCCAGTCGGCCCAACCTCAGACATTCGCGTTGGCCTGCGCGACCGCATGGCACAGATGATGTCGGTCACACGCAACCGCGAATTAGATAAGGTAGAAAGCGGCATGGCGTTTCTATCTACCGCTGGCAGCTCTGCCCCCTTTATTGGTCTGCTCGGCACCGTTATCGGTATCATGAACAGCTTCACCTCGATTGCTGCATCACAAAACACCTCGCTAGCTGTGGTAGCACCCGGCATTGCCGAAGCGCTATTCGCAACCGCGATTGGCTTGTTTGTCGCGATTCCGTCGGTGATTGCATTCAACAAATTCTCTCAGGATTTAGAGCGTTTCGCAGGTCGTTTGGATGACTTCGCAACCGAATTCCAAACCCTCATCTCGCGTCAAATTCCTGAAGGAGGGCGCTAGAATGGGAGCAAACATGTCACCGATTGGTAAAGGACGCGGCTATCGCCGCCGTCAATTTACCGAAATCAATATCACACCTTTCGTCGATGTCATGCTGGTGCTTCTTATCATCTTTATGGTGACCGCACCGATGATGACCACCGGCGTTGCCGTCGATCTGCCAGACTCAAATGCCAAAGCCGTGCCCGGCACGGATGAGCCGATTTCTATCTCGGTTACATCCAGTGGTAAGATCTTTATTCAGGACACCAAAGTGACCCTGAATGACTTGCAGCCAAAGCTGGAAGCCATTGTCGGAGAAAACCGCGAGACTCGCATTTTTGTCCGTGGCGACACCTCGATTGACTATGGTTTGGTCATGCGCGTCATCGGCGAAATCAACGGAGCTGGCTACAACAAAGTCGCCTTAATCACCGAAGGAACTGGCGCAAAGCGCTAGGCTGGGAGCCTATCAGTGCAACGTGGATTATCCTTATCCATACTCCTCCATATCGGCGTCTTCCTTGTAGTCGGCGTAGGCTTTCCTATGCTCTTCCCACGCTCGCCAGAACCTGAGCCTGTTGCACTCTCGGTCGAGATTGTACCAATCAAAGAATTCACCAATCTGCAAAAATCCACCAAGCCTTTGGGTAAGAAGAAATCTTCGAAATTGAAGAACCAAAAGCCGGTGCCAAAGACCAAAAAAGAAGCATCAAAACCTGAGCCTAAGCCCGATACGGTGCCAATGCCAGAACCACCAAAAGAAGATAAAATCGCCAAGCCAGAGAAGAAAAAACCAAAGCCCGAAGAGCCAAAACCAACGCCTAAGAAAGTAGCGACCACTCCTGACAAGCCAAAGCCTAAGAAAGAAAAAAAGAAACCTAAAAAAGAAGAGGACGATTTCGCAGCACTTCTGTCTAAGCTAGAGCAAGAAACCGTATCGGAAGATGACGCGCCAGAAGATGACAAGGCAGACGATTCAAACACCAGCCAGTCAGATGAATATAACTCGACCATTCCACTCTCTATGAGCGAGAAAGATGCCATCCGAAATCAGTTCAAACGCTGCTGGCGACTTCCCGCCGGTGCCGCCGGAGACTATGAGCTAGCCGTCCGTGTTCGCGTGTTATTTAACGCAGATGGCACAGCCCGCGAAGTAGGACTTGTGAGAGATCAGGTATCGCGCTATCAATCAGATAGCTTTTTCAGAGCCGCAGCTGATTCCGCCATTCGTGCTGTACAGCTATGCAGCCCTTTAAAAGACATGCCCATGGAAAAATACGATTCATGGAAAGATATAGAATTTAATTTCGACCCAATGGAAATGCTTTATTGATGAGTAAGCTTATGTCCCTTCGCGCCCTTCCTGTTCTCGCATCACTCCTAATGCTTTTGGCGACTCAGCCAGCCTTCGCTCAAATCAAAATTAACATCACCCAAGGGCACACCGACCCGCTGCCCATTGCAGTGACCGAACTGACGGGCGAATCTTCCGCCTCTGACGTAGGCGCCGATATCGCGCAAGTGATTGAAGGTAATCTAGAGCGCTCTGGTCTGTTTCGCCCGATTCCAAAGAAGGCATTTATTGAAGAAATTAGCTCAGGCGATGCTATCCCCCGCTTCCCTGATTGGCGCCAAATTAACGCACAAGCATTGGTGAGCGGTAGCGTGGTAGCTGTCGGCAAAGACAAACTCAAAATCAATTTCCGCCTGTGGGATACTTCCATTCAAAAACAAATCGCGGGCAAAGAATATAACACCTTCCGCCGCAACTGGCGTCGCGTGGCCCATCTCATCTCAGATGAAATCTATAAGCGTCTGACCGGTGAAGAAGGCTATTTTGATACACGTATTGTCTATGTGTCAGAGACTGGCCCGGCACGTGAGCGCATCAAGCGCTTAGCGATCATGGATCAGGATGGCTACAATCACAAATACCTGACCGATGGCAGCTTCCTCGTGCTAACCCCACGCTTCTCGCCAAATACGCAAGAGATTCTCTACATGTCATATAAAGGCCGCCAGCCACGCGTTTACTTGCGCGATTTACAAACCGGCCGCGAAGAATCACTGGGCCGTTTTGACGGTATGTCTTTCTCGCCTCGTTTTAATCACGATGGCAATAAGATGATCATGTCGATTGCGAACCGGGGTAACACAGAAATTTATGAGATGAATTTGCGCACGCGCAAAATGCGTCGCATTACTAATAACCCGGGTATTGATACCTCGCCTAGCTTCTCACCTGACGGTAAATCAATTACCTTCGAATCAGACCGTGGCGGCAGCCAACAGATCTATGTCATGGATTCATCAGGTTCTAATGTCCGCCGTATCAGCTTCGGCCAAGGCCGCTATGGTACGCCGGAATGGTCTCCACGAGGCGACCTGATTGCTTTCACCAAAATGTATGGTGGTAAATTCTATATTGGCGTTATGCGCTCAGATGGATCAGGCGAGCGCCTACTCACCGAGAGTTGGCTCGATGAAGGCCCAACCTGGGCACCCAATGGTCGTACTATCCTGTTCACCCGTCAGGGCCGCAGCAAAGGCTCGCGAGCAGGTCGTGCACGACTCTACTCAGTCGATGTCACCGGATACAATCTGCGTGAAATTAAAACCAAAACCGATGCATCAGATCCGGCTTGGTCGCCGCAACTCCCTATGTAAGTGGGTGCAGGTGATTTAACGGACCATGCCCTTTGCCAAATTCTGGCGCGGTTTTAATCGCCTCATGGACATAATTGCGCGCTAGCTCCACGGCCTCTGGCAATGACTTGCCACGCCCCAATTGTGTCGCAATCGCACTCGACAAGGTACACCCCGTACCATGGGTGTGGTGTGTGTCTAGATACTCCGACTGAAATGGCATCACGCCATCATCACTGACCAATAGATCGGTGACCTGATCAGCAGCTTCCATGTGCCCACCCTTGAGCAACACATGCACCCCGAAACGCCCTTTTAAGGTAACAGCAGCTTCCGGCATTGCCTGCACTGATGGAATCGGTGCTCCTACAAGCTGCTCTGCCTCTGGAATATTAGGTGTCATCAGGGTTGCCATTGGAATCAAACGGTGCTTCAGAATCTCGATTGCATCAGGCTTAAGCAATACATCGCCACTCGTTGCCACCATCACCGGGTCGAGCACAATGGGAACATCAGTGCTCTTTAACGCGCTCGCCACCACATCAATGACAGAAGCACTATGGAGCATGCCAATCTTGATCGCATCGACCCCAATATCATCCAGCACAGAGAGGATTTGTTGTTCTATCACATGCTCAGCAATCGGCTCTATCGCCTGCACACCCAGCGTGTTCTGTGCGGTCACTGCGGTAATCGCCGTCATCGCATAACCACCAAGCGTGGTGACCGTCTTGATATCTGCCTGAATACCTGCCCCACCCGATGAGTCCGAGCCAGCAATAATAAGAATTCTAGGAATAGTCGGCATTGAGTTAGCCGTGCGCGGCCTTAGGCTCATCACCCGATTCTGCTTCGATCACGTCCACGATCTGATCGACCAGACGCTCAACTTCATTGGCATCGGCCCCTTCAGCCATCACACGAATCAATGGCTCCGTACCGGATTTACGAATCACCAAACGGCCTTGCTTGCCAAGTGTAGCTTCTGCTTCCTCAATTACCGCCTGCACTGCCGCAGTCTCTAAAGGATTGCCGCCTGTGTAGCGCGCATTCTTCAGTAATTGTGGCACCGGCTCAAACACGCGGCCTGCTTCGCTCATAGGGCGGCCATCTTCAAGAAGCACGGCAAGCACCTGTAACGCTGCAATTAAACCGTCGCCGGTCGTCGAATAATCTCGTAGCACAATGTGCCCAGATTGCTCACCACCTACATTGCAATCCAGCTCACGCATTTTCTCGACCACATAGCGGTCACCCACTTGGGTACGATGAAAATTCAACCCCAACGACTCAATATAACGCTCAAACCCTAGGTTGGACATGAGAGTGGACACCACACCACCACCAGACAACACGCCCTTCTCATGCCAGCGACGAGCAACCATCGCCATGAGTTGGTCTCCATCTAGCACTTGGCCTTTTTCATCACAGACAATCAGACGGTCCGCATCACCATCCAGTGCAATACCAATATCAGCACCTTCTGCCACCACACGCTCACATAGCGCCTGCGGATGGGTAGAGCCACAATCTTTATTGATGTTGGTGCCGTTCGGCTCAACACCCATGGTAATCACCTCTGCACCCAACTCCCATAAAATGATCGGCCCAACAACATAGCCCGCGCCATTGGCGCAATCGATCACTACCTTCAGCCCTTCAAGACGCATATCTTTAGGGAAAGAACGCTTCACAAACTCGATATAACGACCTTGCGCATCATCAATACGACGGGCGCGGCCAATCTCTTCAGATGGCGCAAGTGAATCTTCAAAGCCCGCATTCATCCGCTCTTCGATTGCCTTCTCAATCTCATCAGAGAGCTTGTAGCCATCAGGGCCAAATAGCTTAATGCCATTATCTTGGTACGCATTGTGAGAGGCAGAAATCATCACACCAATATCAGCACGCATGGAGCGTGTCAGCATACCAACAGCAGGTGTCGGCAGAGGACCAACCAGATAGACATGCATCCCAACGGATAGAAAACCAGAAGCCAGCGCATTCTCGATCATATAGCCAGAAAGTCGGGTATCTTTTGCAATCACCACCCGGTGGCGATGATCACCGCGGTTAAATTGACGCCCAGCCGCCATCCCGACCTTTAGCGCAATCTCAGCCGTCATCGGGCTGTTATTAGCGCGGCCACGAATGCCATCTGTTCCAAAATATTGGCGAGTCATGCTCTAGCTTTCTTCGTCAGATGAATCTTTATCGTCTGATGTGTCTTTGGTCTCAGGACCACGGCGACGAGATGGAAGCGACGAACGCGTCACCTTCTTCTCTTGCTTGCTCGCGTCATGGCGCACAATCTTTTCACCGGCAAGCAGCTGCTTAATCTCATCACCTGACAAGGTCTCATACTCGAGCAAGCCTTGCGCCAAGCTCTCTAGCTGCTCATGATGATTGGTAAGAATGTCTTTGGCATGCTGATAAGACTGCTCAATGATGCGCTTTACCTCATCATCAATCAACTTCACCGTATCTTGCGAGACGTTAGCGCTACGCGTTGCCATCGCCTGCCCTAAGAATGGCTCAGAACTTTCATCGCCATAATGGACTGGGCCAAGCTCTTCGCTCATCCCCCACTCAGACACCATTGCGCGTGCCAGCTTGGTGGCATACTGAATATCGGAAGAAGCACCGCTGGAAACCTGCTCATGACCGAAGATCAGCTCTTCAGCCACACGGCCACCCATAGCCACTGCCAAATCGGCATACATTTTCTCGCGCTTATACGAAATCTTATCAGACTCCGGCAAACGCATCACCATACCCAGCGCTCTACCGCGCGGAATAATGGTTGCCTTATGAATCGGGTCAGACGCCGGACAATGAATCGAGACAATTGCGTGCCCCGCCTCATGATAAGCAGTCATACTTTTCTCTTCATCACTCATCACCATTGATTTGCGCTCAGCACCCATCATGACTTTATCTTTCGCTGCTTCCAGCTCTTTCATGGTCACGACTTTTTTATCCAAGCGTGCGGCCAGCAATGCAGCTTCATTGACCAAATTCGCCAAGTCAGCACCAGAGAAACCTGGCGTGCCGCGCGCAATCACATGCGCATCCACATCTGGCGCAAGTGGCACTTTCTTCAAATGCACTTCCAGAATCTTGGTACGGCCCTCAATATCAGGGTTTGGCACGACAATCTGACGGTCAAATCGACCCGGACGCAATAACGCAGGATCAAGCACATCGGGACGGTTGGTCGCCGCAATCAAGATCACGCCTTCATTCGCTTCAAAACCATCCATCTCAACCAGCAACTGGTTCAGCGTTTGCTCGCGCTCATCGTTACCACCGCCCATACCGGCACCACGGTGACGACCGACGGCATCAATCTCATCGATGAAGATGATACATGGCGCATTCTTCTTACCCTGCTCGAACATGTCGCGCACACGGCTCGCACCGACACCCACAAACATCTCCACAAAGTCAGAACCAGAGATGGTGAAAAACGGCACACCCGCCTCACCTGCAATCGCACGCGCCAGCAAGGTTTTACCAGTACCCGGAGGACCAACCAGCAAACAGCCTTTAGGGATCTTACCACCCAAGCGCTGGAATTTTTGTGGGTCTTTCAAAAAGTCGACGATCTCGGAAAGCTCGTCTTTCGCTTCATCAATACCGGCAACATCTTCGAACGTTACCTTCTGATGCATCTCGGTCAGCATGCGCGCACGTGACTTACCAAAGCCCATCGCGCCACCACCACGGCCACCGCCCTGCATCTGGCGCATGAAGAAAATATACACTGCAATCAATAGTAAGAATGGCAGCCACGAAGACAAGAACACGCCCCAGAATGCGGAACCAGAATTGGCAGGTACGGCCGCCACGCGCACATTATTCTGCGTCAGCGTGGTGACTAAATTCGGATCATCAAGCCCTTGAGTGCGGAATGGCTGACCATTATTGAAATGCCCAGTAATGATGGTCCCTTCATCACGTGATTGGCGAACAGACACATCTGAAATCTCGCCCAACTCGACCTTGGCAAGAAAGTCTGAATAATCCACTTGGGAATACGCTTTGTGGTCCACTCCTGATTCAATCATCTGATATAAGAAGACAACGCCCAACAGCACTGCCAGCCAAATCAGAAAATTCTTACCCATATTCGGCATTGATACCCTCTGTCTTAATGTTATCGATTAGTCATAGCGCAAAATTCTGCGCTCGCAAACGCTTTTGCCGGAGAAAAGCGCATCTGCTGGATGATTGGCTTATGATTCTCACCGACATAGCCGATATGGTACACTTGCACCGGTTCTTCAAGATGCCAGACTGTGGGTAGACTGCGCACCACATCGAGCAACCAATCAGGGATTTCCACCGATTTCTGCTTCAGCCATAATCGCCCATCTTCACCCAACGGCCCGATGCGGTACCCATCAGCCACCACATTCGCGCGATATTCAAAGCGATCCCAACGCCCAACCGCCTGCAATGGCTGGTCTGGCGGCAAGGCACTCGGCTCGCGTAGCACACGAAGGCAGCCTTCCTTGTCTTTATCAATGATGGTCTGATGGTAGGTGATACGTTTCGCATCAGGGTCTTCGAGAAACATACCAAGCAATTGATTGGCATCGCTAATACGCAACGGCACTTCATCACCGCGAATCGTTTCAATCGCAGCACGCAGTAAAGCCAATTGCGTGAGAGGCGCACCAACAGGCAAGATACGAATAAACCCCGCATCAAATTGCACCGCATGCTCTTTAGCAATCTGCTGAAGCAGCACCTCATCGCGGATACGAATCATGCTTAAACATTGTATCAACTGCGTGAATCGTAGAAGTGACTCATCGGTTTGTTCAGCCAGAAACTGACGCACCGCCACGCGGGTAAAGGCTGCATTCTGATTAGATGGATCTTCCACCCAATGAAGCCCTTGGCTCTTCAAGTACCCCACCAATTCAGTCTTTCTGTGTAACAACAACGGCCGCAAAAACGTAATGCCCTGGTAAAGCCGCTTGGCAGACATACCCGCCAACCCGTCAAAATGACTTTGCTTCAGCCAACGCATGAGAACCGTCTCGCATTGGTCATCTCCATGATGCGCCAGCAACACATGCTTAATACCCTGCTCATGTGCCCACGCAGTGATGGCTTTGTAGCGCGCCTCACGCGCAGACTCTTGAATGGCAGAGCCACCTTCTAGCTTCAACGTCAGAATCGCCGCATGCCCACCAAACTGTTCGACCATCTCGGCAACGATTTCTGCTTCTTTGGCTGATTCTTGGCGCAATCCATGATCAACAATCACAGCACGCAGTTTAATACCCATTCGCCCAGCCCACAGCAGACTCAAATGGAGCAACGCCATACTGTCTGCACCACCTGAAAGTGCCACAGCAATAGATTGCGGCTTTTCAGGTAGCAAACGCTCCATCGCATCATGAAATCGGTTGGAAAGTGAAGCCATGCCTCAGGCTATTCACACTTAATACGAGCCATCTCGTGCTTAGCTCGGCGTGTGACCGTCTCTGAACTATCTTCATATTTTTTGTGAATTTGCTTGAGCACGACGCAAGCTTCTTTGTTTTTCTTACCTTCAGAAAGTGACATCGCTAGCTTCAGCAAATTATCTGCAGCCTTTGGCCCATCTGGTAGAGCCTGAAACCCTTTGCGGTACTGCAAAGCAGACTGACCATAATTCTTAGAGATAAAATAGGTCTCGCCCAACCAATAATAGGCATTCCCGACTAACTCATCTTTTGGATAATCGATTACAAATCGATCAAAGAGCTGTCGAGCCTTAGCATATTCTTCTTGGTTTAGCGCCTTGAACGCTTCATCATAATGAGCTTGTGCACCACCAAAGGTCATGGCAGCCACCTTCTCATCTTCGGTCTTAATCGTCGGTGCCTTCACTTCCGCTTGAATCTCTTTATTCATCGCCGGTGTTTTCTTCGGCAGCTTCGCTTCCGTAACAATGACATTCTCAGGCTTTTCAGCCTCTACAGGCTCTTGTTGTTTGCTTAGCTCACGATCAATCTTGATGCTTTTAGGCTCCGCACGATGCACCGCCGTCTGCGACTTATTCTTGGTAAGCGGTACCACTTTTGGCAGATTATCTTCTTCCACTGGCTGCGCGGCGGCACCCAGCGCGCTCATGCGATGGTCAAATTCACTCTCAAGCTGCTTCACACGCTTCAGCAATTTACCCTGCAGGTGGGCCAACTCTTCCATTTGCCCACGAAGCTGGCGCATCTCCACCTGAATCTCAGATAGGCGCACTTCAACACTCGCAGGGGTTGGTAAGGCAGTTTTCTTTGCACCTACCGGCGCACGTTCGGTTAGCTTCTCTAATGCTGCCTCTACGGCTTGCACACGCTCAAGCAATTGCTCTTCTTGAGCCCATGAAGGCAAAGCGGCCGCACTACAAAGTGCGGCCACTGCAAAACCGATTCGGAAGCGTGAGAACATGAAGCTCCCTTAACGAAAAATGATTAGTAGGTAATAACCGTTACAGCGCGACGGTTTTGCGCCCATGAAGATTCGTTAGAACCCAATGCTGCTGGACGTTCTTTACCATAGCTTACCGTAGTAATACGGCTTGGGCTAACACCTAGGCTTACAAGGTAGCTGCGCGCAGCATCTGCACGGCGCTCACCCAGAGCCAAGTTGTATGCACGCGTACCGCGCTCATCGCAATGGCCTTCCATTACAATGTTCACTTGCGGATATTGTTGTAGCCACTCAGCCTGACGATCAAGCGTTTGTTGAGCTTCATAGCTTAGCACAGAGCTGTCGTAACCAAAGAAGACGCGATCACCAACATTCTGAGCCAGATCATCTTGGCTACCTGCAGTCACATTGCCTGTAGAGGCGCCAGAAGAATAACCACCACGGTTGTAACCCGAACCATCACCACTGCTGCCATCCGCAGAATCTGAAGGCGAATCACACGCAGCTAGTAATAGGATACCTGAAAAAAGCGCTAACAACCGATTTGGCATAATTATCTCCCGTTAACCGTTAGGTTTATTAATGTGATTTAGATTACTACTACAATAAGGTGAAAACGCAAGCCCATTCACGCGAATCAGGTGCGTAAAACCCAAATAGCTTATAGAACGTGTAAGATTGTGCTTGCAAAAGCATGTTTTGTGCAGTAAACACGCGGTCCATTTTGGCAAAGCTTAAGGAGTAAAAGCAATGAAAAGCGGCATTCATCCAGATTATCACGAAATCACCGTGGTCATGACTGATGGCACGTCTTATAAAACCCGCTCTACCTGGGGTAAAGAGGGCGATACTCTACAGCTTGATGTAGACCCTAAATCGCACCCAGCTTGGGTTGGTGGTGTTCACCTGAAGAAAACCGGTCGTGTTGAGAAATTCAACAACCGCTTTGGTGATATTTCTTTGGGTAAAAAGAACAGCTAATTTCGCGCCTATCTATAAATAGATATCTTCAATATCAATTGAAGAGCGTTTCCCTATGTCTTGCGCATGCTCATTCAACCATTCATCGGCTGACTGATAACCTATTTGATGCAAATACTGCAAAAAGTCCCAATCTGCATTCAGCTTGCTGGCACTATTGAAGTCATTCATGACATTTTCCGCCTCAACCAGATGCAGTCGTATATCGCTATATCGCTTATCATCGACCTGATGACCGTCGAGCAAATGCTTCACAAAGTGAATCGCTCGCACCTCACGCATCAGCGTACTATTAAAGCTGATCTCATTAACACGGTCTAAAATATCCGCCGGATCAGTTGGCACATCCTCAATACAAAGCGGATTAATCTGCACCACCATAATATCGTTTGAGCCGCAGGTATAAAAGAGCGGGAACAATGCAGGATTACCCGAATAGCCGCCATCCCAGTAAGCTTCGCCGTCTATCTCGACCGTTTGAAAAATGAATGGCAAACACGCAGACGCCATCACGCATTCAATGCTCATCTCTTGCGTCTTGAACACTTTGATTTTGCCTGATCGCACATTGGTGGCATTCACAAACAGCTTATACTCTGTGTTTTCACGGATAAGCTCAAAATCGACCAACTCATCGACAATGGTACGCAGCGGATTAATATCGAGCGGATTATATTGGTAGGGTGAAAACATGCGGGTGAAATAATCTGCTGCAATCAGCGCAGGCGATTGGCTGGCATCATTTTGCCCCAGCCATTTCTCAAACCATGTCGGCTGAATAGGCGAGAAGCTAGCCGCTGCGCTCACCTTATACCAAAAATCGCGCAATAGCTGTCTTGCACCATCGCGTCCGCCCGAAAGCAGGCCGTAAACCAGTACCGCACCATTCATCGCACCAGCACTCGTGCCCGTGACGCCTTCTAACTGAATGCGCTCATCTTCAAGCAAGCGATCAAGTACACCCCATGTAAAGGCACCGTGCGATCCCCCACCTTGAAGCGCTAAGTTGATTTTCGGAAGTTTCTTACGTGGTGGCATTAGCTGAACAGCGCTTCTGCGGCACTACGCATTTCGCCACGCTGATCTAATGCCTGCTCAACACGCGCCACTTCTGCCTTCAAATCCTCTATATAATCTCGCATATCTTCCACCGAGACTCCTTCTAGATTGGCAGGTTCAAATAAGGCTTTCTTCTTTGTTTCGTTTTCTTCTTCATCAAACATCACTTTTCCGTTAGCCTCCCTCAAAATTAATGAGCTACCCATGCGCGCCATAACCATCCATGACCAAACGCTCCTATTAGATGAGCGTCCAGAACCGATCTGTCAAGCCGGACAGGTCAAAATCCGTGTCGCTTATGCAGGGCTAAACCGCGCCGATGTCATGCAAAAACAGGGCACCTACCCTGCCCCACCTGATGCACCTGCTGATATTCCGGGCTTAGAGATTTCTGGCACCATTACAGACGTGAGCGACGATATCGTAGGCTGGAACATCGGCGACGAAGTCTGCGCCTTACTGCCGGGCGGCGGATATGCTGAAGAAGTCTGCGTCGATGCGCAACTCTGCCTGCCCATACCTAAAGGCTTATCATTAAAACAAGCTGCCGTTTTGCCCGAATGCGTTACCACCATCTGGATGACGCTGTGGGACGCAGCGCACATTCAGCCCAATCAAAGCGTGCTGATTCATGGCGGCAGCAGTGGCATTGGCACGACCGGCATTCAGATGCTGAAGAGTTTGGGCGCGACCATATTCACCACCGCTGGCACAGACGAGAAATGCCAACTCTGCGAATCACTAGGCGCCACCGCCATTAACTATAAGACCGAAGATTTTGTCGAAATCGTCAAAGCCGCAGGCGGCGTTGATATCGTCCTCGATATGGTTGGCGGCAGCTATATCGCCCGCAATCTCAAATGCCTCAAACCCCAAGGCCAACTCATTAGCATCGCCTGCCTTGAAGGCGCGGATGTGCACATAGGCATGGGCGGATTACTTATGAAGGGTCTAAGCTGGCAAGGCTGCACTCTACGCTCCAAACCCAACACATTAAAAGGCAAATGGCTAAAACAAATCGCCGAAACCGTCTGGCCGTGGCTAGAAGCAGGCAATATGACTCCCGTCATGGATGAAATCTTCGATCTGCACGATGCCGCAGCCGCGCAAGAAAAAATGGAGAAGGGCTTGCATCTTGGAAAAATTCTACTAAAAGTAGGCGGCTAATGCGTTAGAACGCTATATTTTTCACGGTAATTTAGAAAAAACAGGATAAGATCATGGCTTTACCGATTATGCCGAAAGCAACCGCCGTTTGGTTAGTAGAAAACACGGCGCTAAGTTTTGAACAAATCGCAGATTTCTGCGGCATGCACTCATTGGAAGTACAAGGCATCGCAGATGGCGAAGTCTATACTAGCATCACCGGTCAAGATCCGGTTGCTAACAACCAAGTTGCGGCTGAAGAAATTGAAAAAGCTGAAAAAGACGAGAATTACCGTATGATTCTGGCAGATAAAGCCCGTGAGCACATGGACCAGAAGATCAAAGGCGCACGCTATACCCCAGTCTCTCGCCGCCAAGACAAGCCTGAGGCAATTGCGTGGATTACCAAGAATCACCCATACATTCCCGATTCTAAAATCGTGAAGCTGATTGGTACGACCAAGAAAACCATCGAATCAATCCGTGAGCGTACGCATTGGAATATCAGCAACATCAAAGGCAAAGACCCTGTGATGTTGGGCTTATGCATGCAAATGCAGCTAGATTCGCTGGTTGAGAAATACCGCCCTGCAGAAGACGAAACGCCTGAAGCTGAGTCTGAAACAGCATAATTTGAGGATGATTGATGCGTGAGACCACCCAAGATGAAACGCATCTAAGCACACTGACCGAATCAGTCGAACGATTCGGCGATGCGCGCGTGCTTTGTATCGGCGATATTATGCTAGACCGCTTTGTCTATGGCTCGGTCAGCCGTATCTCTCCAGAAGCCCCAATCCCCGTCATCAGCCGCGATTCTGAAAAGCGCATGCTGGGTGGCTGCGGTAATGTCGCTCGCAATCTTGTCTCTTTGGGTGCTCAAGCCTGCCTGATCTCCGTTATTGGTGATGATGCGATTGGAAAGCAACTAACCGCCTTGGTAGCAGAAGAAGACAAACTAGTCCCTTACCTGATTACCGAGAAAGACCGCATCACCACCGAGAAAACGCGCTTTGTCTCAGGCACACAGCAATTACTGCGCTGCGACCTCGAGACGAAGGAAGCGATTCAGGCCGATACCATTAAAACACTCAAGCAACTCATCGAAGAAGAGCTGCCAAACTACGATGTCGTGATTTTATCGGATTATGGCAAAGGCGTACTGCAAGATACACTTATCGAACATATCATTGCGCTGGCCAATAAACTGGATAAGCCAGTCTTTATCGACCCTAAACGCAAAGATTTGAGCACCTACAAACAGGCGACACTCATCAGCCCGAACCTAAACGAGCTAGCACAGGCCAGCCAAAAAGAAGCGATCAAAACCGATGCAGAGATCGTTGAATCGGCAGCGGCTCTTATTAAAGATAATCAACTACAGCACATGCTGGTCACACGTGGCCAAGACGGCATGTCTATGATTAGCGCGAATGGTGACGTCACCCATATTCAGGCACAGGCGAAAGAAGTCTATGATGTCTCCGGTGCTGGCGATACGGTCATTGCCACCCTCGCCTGCGCGCACGCAGTGGGAGTCTCCATTGAGAATGCCGCACGCATCGCTAATATCGCAGCAGGTATTGTCGTGGGCCGCATGGGTACGGCCACCATTCACCGCACCGACATTAAAACCGCGCTCTACACGCATGAAACGGTCCATTCGCAAGCCAAAATCCTGCCTATTGACATTGCTTCTGATAGCGCAGAAAGTTGGCGCCACCAAAATTTAAGCATCGGCTTCACCAATGGTTGCTTTGATGTGCTGCATGTCGGTCATTTACAGTCTCTACGTGATGCAAAGTCACATTGTGACCGCTTGATTGTCGGCATCAATAGCGATGCTTCAGTCAAACGCCTTAAAGGCGAATCGCGTCCTATTAATAATGAGATGGACCGCGCCATGCTGCTAGCAGCACTCGATTGCGTTGATATGGTCGTCATTTTCCGTGATGATACACCAATTAACCTGATTGAAACCTTCAAGCCAGATGTCCTCATGAAAGGCGCAGACTACACCAAAGAAACGGTTGTCGGTGCGGACATTGTTGAGGGCTATGGCGGGCGCATTGAACTATTGCCACTTCGTGATGGCTACAGCTCCACCCAAGTAATCGAAAAAGTGCAATCCAGCGCCTAAAAACGTAAAAAAGAGTGCTCATTTCAGTCACTCATTCTTTTTGAGCAGCCAAAATTATTCAATCAATTGAAATTAAATAACATTTTTATCCACATTTTTCACTGCTCAAAACGTAAATCTAACGACATCAAGAAGATAGACCTCACAAATATTGATATGATTGCAACAATGGAGGGTAATTATTTGGTGAGTTAAATCCAAATAGTTATTTGCATTAACGATTTAGACACGAATTTGTTAATGTTTACTCAATTTTAATTATAAGTTAGGGGCTACTTACCATGAGTCATTTAGAAACTAGAAAAGAATCGGGTTTTACGCTCGTCGAATTAGCCATTGTATTAGTTATCATTGGTTTAATTATTGGCGGTGTGCTGGTTGGACAAGATCTGATCCGTGCCGCTGAGATTCGCTCTACTATCACTCAAATCGAACGCTATGGCACCTCTGCCAATGCATTCCGCGACAAATATCGCTATCTGCCAGGGGATCTGCCAGCAGCTCAAGCGGCCAACTTTGGTTTTGAAAACCGCGATGGTGACGAAGGTGAAGGCGATGGTAACACCTTAATCGAAGGTGGTTCAGCCGATGCCAACGATTGTCAGGGCGAAGTCGTACTTTTCTGGCGTGACCTCTACGATTCTGAGCTAATCGAGGATACCTTTACCGCTGGTACGCAAGCTGCCGTTACCGCTGCAGACCCAGATGCAGTGAAGAACTTCCTTCCAGAAGCTAAAATGGGCCGTGGTAATGTCATCACCACCCTATCAGATACGGGCCGCAACTACTGGTATATGTCTGGCATGACCGACATCACCGCAGGTGCTTACAACGAGCGTGATGCACTGGCGCCAGAAGAAGCATTCAACATCGACGTGAAAATTGATGATGGCCTACCACTAACCGGTGGTGTGCGTGCGTACATCGCAATTGATGATGGTGGTGGAACCTCTGATCCTGATGCTGAGCAAAGCCCTGCTAACGCTGGTGATTGTATTGATGATGACTTAACTGACGATGCATACAACACCTCAACTCAAGACGAAGCTCTAACGCCTGCATGCCAGCTACGCATCCGCATGAACTAAGAGCCTAGTGTTTTAGGAGAACAACTATGAAAACAACAACACAACAAACCAACCAAGCAGGTTTCACATTGGTTGAATTGGCGATCGTCCTAGTCATTATTGGATTGATCATTGGTGGCGTACTGGTTGGACAAGATCTGATCCGTGCCGCTGAAATCCGCTCAACCATCACCCAAATCGAACGCTACGGCACCTCTGCCAACGCATTCCGCGATAAATATCGCTATGTTCCGGGTGATCTACCAGCACAACAAGCCACTAACTTCGGCTTTGAAAACCGTGGCGGTGGTGAAGGTGCTGGTGACGGTAACACGCTATTAGAGGGTGGTGCCGCTAACAGTAACCGTCTAGATGGTGAAATCGTGCTATTCTGGCGTGATCTATATGATGCTGAACTGATCGAAGATACCTTTACCGCTGGTACCGATGCGGCCCAAACCGCAGCAAACCCAGATGCGATTAAGGATTATCTGCCAGAAGCGAAAATTGGCCGTGGTAACGTGATCACCGTATTCTCTGATACGGGCCGCAACTTCTGGTACATGACCGGTATGACATCTATTCTGGCGGGTGGCGCGTTCACCGAGCGCGATGCGCTAGCACCAGAAGAAGCATTCAACATCGACGTGAAAATCGATGATGGCCTACCACTAACCGGTGGCGTGCGTGCATACACCGACATCGATAATGGTGGTGGTGCGGGTGACAACTCGGTAGCAGATACCGCAGCCGGCCCAGCCGCTGCAGGTGACTGTATCGATGATGCACTAGCAGATGATGCTTATAACACGTCTACGCAGGACGAAGCACTGACACCAGCTTGTCAGCTTCGTATCCGCATGAACTAATATAATCTGATACCGATAAGCGCCGCCTCTTTGGGCGGCGTTTTTTTTGGATACCACATGAACGATATCACCATACTCTATAGCACCTGGCAAAACGAAGTCGCAGCCAAAGACGCTGCCCAGAAGCTAGTAGAACAGCATCTAGCCGCCTGCTGTAACATTATTCCTGCTGTCACCTCTATCTATAAATGGGAAGGCAAAGCAGAAGAAAGCCAAGAGAGCGTCATGCTCATCAAAACCACGAAAAATCAGCTAGATAAGCTGATGAAGGCAGTGCTTGAGATGCATGAATATGACTGCCCCGCCCTTTTTGAGATAGAGCTCGGGCAATGCTCAGCCCCATTTGCAGACTGGATTCGTAGCCAAACCCAGATTTAAGCGTTTTTTACGTTGAATATGGCCGCAACTTCATGCTAGAAAGCACTCCTTCACGAATGCTGGGGCGTGGCCAAGTGGTAAGGCAACGGTTTTTGGTATCGTCATTCGCAGGTTCGAATCCTGCCGCCCCAGCCAATCATCACAGTACGAACTCCTGACATTTGAAACAGAGCTGCCGCTACAGCGCAGTGTGCGGCCATTGTTCATCCAGAACTGACATATCTTCCTTCTGATTTTCGAGTAGAATCCTTGCGCTTTCAAGCCGAATATGACCTATTTTCTCTAAACGCCAATTTCCGAGGTTACGATAATTATTCAACGGCCAATCCTAAGCTGGAAATGAGCGGTGGTGTAGGAACACCCCCAGTCGAAAAATTCGAACTTTCTGCTATGTATTACCCCTTAAGTGCAAACTTAGAACAGCTAATTTGTAGTGTCCTAGCTGGGTACCAATCCTTCATTTCGAAATAGCTGCTTAGCGTAACCCAAACCGACCCTATAAATAGAAAGTTATACTGAGAAATAGGCTAATATATTAGAACATTTGGCAGAGAGTAAACTTCTCTAGCCTTTTTTATCTAACTTTTTACCCATAGTTGTTTCACAAAACGATAAATTTCCTTATCGATGTTTTTGATATCATCTAAATATTTTAGACTAAAGTGATACTGCAGCAGCACATGGTCACGAATGGTGACTTCTTGTGCTGAACATTCGTAGTAATGATGCGCACGATTACATTCTATCACCATGAAGATATGATCAGCGTCTTTTTGATAGACATAAACATCATTGGGATTCCTAACAAACGCGTTTTCTGTTTTTTGGAAATGTATCAGTCCGTTCTTCAGCACCTCTTTTCGTTCGTACAACACTTCATCATCTTTATGATTACGCCCTCTTCCAGTAGTTGAGAAAGTTGGTTCTTTGGTAAGCGTTTTCTCTGGCCCGTAACTTTTTAGTGTAATTTGCAACGAATGCTCATATGCTTTTTTTCCATCGTGTGCTGCACCACCCAACGGCTTAAAATCAGGCAATGAGAGATTCAAGTTTATAAAAGCTGGGTGTAACTCTCGAGATGATTCTTCGTAAAATGGCATGGATCGGCATTCATCGATATAGGCGGTTGGAATATTCAATTGGTGACCAACAAAGTCTATAACGCTAACATCACCCGATACATCACAGGAGTTCATATACTCCCTCCAGCCCACACGTTCTGGATAGAAGGCCAGCCATATAGCTCCCAGCCCCAATACAACCAATGCTAGAATTATCGCAACAATGTAGAGGGTTGCTTTTACAGCGCTTTTTATAAATATGCTCATCTGGCCAACCTACAGAAAAGCGTTCAATCACGCAATGCAATAGACTATTTAGGCGCAACCTACATCAAAAAAACATCTCAGCCATAAGCCAAAAAATTCCTAGCCGACACCAATAATCAAGAAAAATATTCAAAAAAGATTTCTTGCGCAGGTTGTATATTCCCACTACTGGTTGCAACAACTATCAAAAACAATTGTTAGGTTATGCGCTTAGCCAGAAGGATGGGAAATGGCTGACGTGATACAGAATTGTATTTCTTCTTGTTGTATTCGCAACGTGCCGCCTATGTTCCAGTTAGAAAATATTCTAACCAACGCAAGGAGAGTTAAATGCGAATAGAATGGTATGGATTAGCAACTTTATTTATCGAAATTCCGCGACGTTTTCTTATCAGCTTGTGGACGATCCCTTCCTTCTACATGATTTTACCATTCGGTTTCTCAGACTCACTAGCTGTTTCATGGCCATTGTACGCTATAACAGCGAGTGCCATTATTGCTGACATCCTTCTTAGTTGGCGAGCGCCTGACGTACACATTCAATTGGATGCAATTCAACAGAAGTTGACCAACTCCGAAAAGAATGTGGTGTATTTGAGTTTAGACATCGCGAGGGCTAAAGTTAATGACACCCAAGCTTTGCGTAGACTTCAAGAAAGTGGCGACCGCCTATATTACACCAGTTGGGAAGAGCTCAAACAACGCTTATACGTTATTACCGCTGGAGCTTGCTTGATGAGTTTGGTTGTTTGGCATTGGTCGTCAACCGGTAAAACGTTCGTTCTAGAGTCTCAACTGCTTGTTGCAGCAATCGTGTCTTTAGTGATTGCCTTTATCTCTTACAAAGGAATGCCATTGCGTTACCAAGAAGAGTTGCCAGAAGGGCATTCTCCGTTTTTAGCGGACTGGTGTAGTACACCAACCAAATATGTAATTATTCGCATGTTTGGCATTCCGTTATTTTTTATATGGGTGTTTGCAGGATTGTTTTATTCATTTATCGGAGCTTTTGATGGCTGGGAAGGCTCTCCACTCTTTTTTCTTTATGGAATTATTGCGTGCTATTTGATCGTTATGCTCTGCATCCAGTTTCTCATCGTAGTGGTGCTCGAGCGTAAAATGAATGCTGTGTATAGAGTGCTTCACCCTGATACAGGCAAAGAGCACAACGTTAGCAAGCTCAGACTAACCTTTTATATCTTGTTGGTGCTGATGGCCGGCATCATTGGCTTGAAGAAATAGAATTTAACTTTTTTAAAATTGGGAGGGAATTATGACAACGAATCAAGCAGGAACCTATGCAGCACATAGCTTAAGTGCATTTGGGAATTTTTTATCTGCACTTACAACAGCGGCAGGCAACTCCGGTTCATTACCTCTGAAAGCTGCTATACAGGCTACCTATGCCTTAGGTACAGAATTCGGTGTTTCTCAGACACTACGTAACACCGCACCTGCGGAGTTAAACACTGCGCTGACTACATTTAACTTAGGCGTTGCTGCTGTTGTACCATTTGCAGCGGCCGGATTGCCTGTAGTTACAGGTGCACTGCTTGCAGGAGGGATTACACTAGTCGGAAATACTTTAATAACGGGACTATATGACAATTGGGAACCGTTCAAAGATGCAGTTGATGAATATGATCAGGGCGTGGAGGATGCATTCGATGCTCTCGGTGAATGGGTGGATGATGTGTATGACGATTTTATTAACACCACACTTGATGTTGCCGATTATGTAGACAGTAAAATTGATGATTTGGTTTCAGCACTTGATGCAGTGTATGAAGGTGCTGCAGATGCACTATCCGATATTGTGATTGATATTCGAGATGCATTAAGTGGCTTAGGTGACGCAATCTCTGGTATTGGAAATCTTTTCGATAATGGCGATGGCTCTGAAGGTGGCATCCCAGGATTTAGTGATATTTTGGATGAGCTTGGTGGTTTATTTTTTAATGCTCCTGTAACTCCACTTGTCTTAGATTTAGATCAAGACAGTTCTATTGAACTCACTGCTTACAACGCAGCCAACGCATCGTTCTTTGATCTGGACGGTGATGGCTTCGCAGAGCAAACCGGCTGGGTATCTCCCGATGATGGTATTTTGGCGATTGATCTAAACAGTGATGGCATCATCAACGATATTACGGAAGTATTTGGCAATGCCACGACCGATGGTTTTATAGCCTTATCAGCGCTAGATAGTAACAGTGACAATACCATCAATGTCGCTGATGCTCAGTTTGGTGATTTACTGGTATGGCAGGATTTAGATGGTGATGGATACTCAGACGATGGTGAGCTGCAGTCGCTCGATGACTGGAATATCACTAGCATTAGTCTAAATTATAGCACCGTAAACACCACAAACGCAGGTCATTTTGTTTCCACTCAAAGCAATGTAAATCTGGTCGGCAGCGGAAATATGCTGATTCAGGATATCTGGTTTCAGCACGATCAAGCGAATAGTTACAACCTTATCCCAGAGAACTTTGTATATGATGAAGATGTATTTGTGCTGCCTCAGCTAAGAGGCTCTGGCGATGTAGCCGATTTATGGGTTTCTATGACACAGAATAGCGATCTAAAAACCTTGGTTGAGGCTATTTCTAGTGCAGATTACAGCAGCTTTTCTTTCGCCGATTTCCGCGATGACATTGAAGATATGATGTTTGAATGGGCTGGCGTCGAGAATGTAGATCCTTCAAGTCGCGATATATACATCAATGGCCAAATTTTAGGAGCTGTTGAAGCATTCATAGGAACAGACTGGGATAGTTCTAAATTTGCACCATACAGCGATGACCCGCTAATAAATGCAGCGACTCAGATAGAGAACACATGGTCAAAATTAGTGGGCGACATGGCTACTAAGCTTCTGGTCCAAATACCAGATTTGCCATTGATGGAAGCTATGCAAGAAGTGATTGATGCCCTTGATGCCGAGACTTCTCCAGAAACACTTACGCAGCAGGAGCTAATAGACCTTTATGCTCCAATATTTTCCGATGCTTATACAGCTTCAACAAGTCACCCGCTTAAAATCTACGCTGATCACATGTCTTATGATTATGTATCAAACACACTTATTGGCGATGTTCAGTTGTTCATAGATACATTAAGCGAAAATGAGCCAAGCACGACTCCTGAGAAAGTAATTTTCTGGCAAGACGAAATTCCAATCATCAATGTCTTTGCAGACTCGTTTGGGCTTAGTGATTCAGAATATGTGACCGTCTTTGCCGATACTTTCCTCGATACATCCATGACGGAGTCGGTTAGCACGTTACGTAACGGTAAGGTGATCTATGGCACAGAAGGGTCTGACTCGATTGATGGTACTGACGCGAATGATTACATCTCAGGGAATAGTGCTGCGATTGATACTACCGAAACAAGTGATCTGGCTGATACCCTTAATGGCGGAACGGGTGATGATCGTATTGAAGGCAAAACAGGTAACGACACGTACATTTACAATCTGGGAGATGGTAACGATACGGTCTCAGATTATGATGGCACAGCAGATAAGATTGTGTTTGGTGCTGGTATTACATCTAACGACCTGACCTTCATCCGCACAGAGTATGATGATCTTATTCTCGAACATCGTAATGATGCGAATGATCTCACCATATCAATAGATGGTGGTGGAAGCATCGTCATTGAAGACATGTATGGAGATTACAATGATCTGGGGTGGGTTATTGAAACACTAGAATTTAGTGACAGCAGCACCATGAGTGCATCTCAAATGCGTGCCGCTGCTGAGTTCTATGTCGGCCAAAATACAGATGAGACCATTGATGGTTCTAAATATGACGACAGTCTGGACGGTGGTGACGGCGATGACACTATCAATGGTGGTCATGGTGATGATAGTTTACGCGGCGGATTGGGTGATGATTTCTTCAAAGATGATGCAGGCGAAGACAGCTACGATGGTGGTGATGGCTTTGATCATGTGAGCTACAGTGGTCGCCAAGATAATTACACGATTAATTTGTCGACAGGCGTAGTCAGCACCGATGAACAAACAGCTACCATAGTATCCATAGAAGCCGTTACAGGCTCATTCTATGCTGATACCATTATCGGTAACAGTGATAATAACTATATCGATGGGTATCAGGGGAGTGACAGCATCCAAGGTGGTGATGGTGATGACACCATAACAGGTGAATTCGGTATTGATACGATTGACGGAGGTGATGGTTTTGATATTGCCGTTCATAATTACACTGGAGGTAGCTGGATATTTGATTTGGTGAATGACACAGCTTCACTAACCGGTGGCTCTGCAGAGTTAATCTATAATATCGAAGGTATTGTTGGCTCTACAGGCGATGATACGTTGCTCGGAGAGTCTGATGCCAATTATTTAGATGGTGATGACGGTGACGACAGCATCTCTGGTGGTGACGGTAACGATACACTTGCCGGCGGAGTTGGTTTGGATACGTTTGACGGTGGCGCTGGTGTTGATGTTGTTGACTTCAGCTATTCTGGTGTGTCTTGGACCATCAATCTTAACGCTGGTACGGCAGTCGCTAGCAGCACAACTGAAACGCTTGTCTCTATTGAAGGCGCGATCGGTGGATTAGATGATGACACATTGATTGGTGATAGCACTGACAATGTGTTTGATGGCAATGATGGTGATGATTTGCTGCAAGGTGCTGGAGGTAACGATAGCTACTATTTCAGTCATGGTGCTGACACGATAGATGATACAGCTGGCTCAGGTGATTCGCTCGATCTGTCTGGCTATGAGGTGGCCGATTTCACCTTCACTAAGCAATCGGATGATTTAGAAATCAGTCTCACAGGCGCTCAAGCTTCGGTTCTTATTACAGACCAACAAGCTGTTGGCGATGCTAAGATCGAGACCTTTACCTTTGATGATTACACACTTACAGCTTCTGAACTTGATGGCTATATCGAGAATGCCACCCTACCTGGCGGCGGTGGAGGCGGTAGCGAAGATACCGTGACTGGTTCGAGTGGTACAGAGCAGTTTGTCATCGACCAGAATCAAGTCAATGACCTCTATATTGAGTCCTTTAATTACGGCGAAGGTGACCGTCTGGAGATCAGTGCGTTTGATGGAACAGTGACAACACTTGCTGGGCTTAACATTGTTGATGATGGTTCTGGAAATGCCCAGTTTAATTTGGGCAGCATTACGGTAACGTTAGAAGGGGTGACACATACTGCTATTGATGCGACCTACTTCCTGTCCAACACGCTCGACTACGGAACTGGCACAGGCTTTGGCGGTTCAGATGATCCGAACTTGCCTGATTCGATCTATGGTGGTGCGGGCGATGACACCGTTTGGGCTAATAGTGGCGATGATTTAGCCGTCGGCGAAACCGGTAATGACCTATTCTATGGTTGGTTGGGCGATGATACCTTCTATGGTGGTTACGGTGAAGATACGCTTAACGGCGATGATGGTGCTGACCTTTTATCTGGTGGACAAGGTAACGATCTCGTGCAAGGTGGTAATGGTGATGACAGTGTTTATGGCGCTGAAGGCGATGACTCCGTCAATGGTAACGATGGAGCAGACAGAGTCTTTGGTGATGAAGGTAATGACTACGTCTTAGGTGGAAACGGCAACGACACGATCTATGGTTATGATGGTAACGATCTGCTCTACGGTGAAGCAGATGACGATCTTCTTACTGGGGAAGATGGTGATGACTATCTATCCGGTGGTGGCGGTGCTGATGGTATCTATGGTCATGCAGGTGTCGACACACTTGACGGCGGTGCTGGTGCAGACTTTATGGATGCCGGAGCTGACAATGACATCCTCAAAGGCGGCGATGGTACAGATGGACTAACAGGCGGTAGCGGTGCGGATGTTTTCGTGTACACCAATACCAGCGAGTCCGTCTTATGGTCGGGTGACTGGATTTACGACTTTGTATCCGGCACAGATATGCTTGACCTCAGCGCTATTACGACTGGTGTTTCCATTATTGGCAGCAACGCATTCTCTGCAGCCAGCTCGCCAGAACTGCGATACTACAGTGTTGGCAGCAATACGGTGAACCACCTTGATGTCGATGGCAATGGTACAGCCGACTTCGAGATCGTGATGGTTGGAA
>JALEGK010000022.1 GCA_022763105.1 Rickettsiales bacterium
GAAAAAGCATTCACGATCATGTCTGGCGAAGCGAATCAAGAACGGTTGTTCATTCGCTATATCACACATCGTGTAGAGATATCGGATCAGCATATTCAGATCGAAATGTGTCCCGATCATTTGCTGGAAGCATTACAGGATGCCATGCATAAAAAACGAGAAGTCCAGCCTGAACATCCGATCATTTTGAATAAGAAAATCAAAATCGCCGCGGCCAATAATGGTAGCAAAGTGATTATCGGTAGTAGTCAGGCAGGGCGAAATATGCAGCTGGTCAAAGCCATCGCCCGCAGTTTTCTCTGGAACGAGCAATTATTGAAAAGCGAAAGGGCCTCATTGCAAGATATCGGGAATCATGAAAAGATTTCCTCATCTACCTATGTCAGTAAAATAGTACGCCTGCGATTTCTTGCGCCAGATATCATAGAATCTATCCTTAATGGTTCCAACCCAGCAGATTGGACAGTTGAGAAACTGTTCAAGGTCAAAACACTCGACTGGAACGAACAACGCCAAGCCCTTGGCCTCGCCTAAATCCTGCCTGACCTGAATTACCTCGCAAAATCCTATCCCCCACTGCGAAACTGCCCAACTGAGACTTTTGGAGAATACAGCCATATTTTCTCTGGATTTACTGCTCTCGTGGCTCAGATGGCCTCGAGCTACATCGCCGCAATGCCCTACAAACTGGGGGCTTTGGCTCGAGTGACAAATAACATACTGGAAACTATCAAAATAGTGGCGGAGGAGGAGGGATTCGAACCCCCGGAACGCTCTCACGCTCAACGGTTTTCAAGACCGCCGCTTTCGACCACTCAGCCACTCCTCCGCGTATTCGCGAACGTCTCTAATAAGCGAAGGCTTGGGCCTCGTCAACCTTACAATTGATAGATTATTGACGATTAGTCGTGCTTTTTGATCCAGTCGGTAATGACAGGGCGGACATGCTCACGGTAACGGCGACCGTTGAAGATACCGTAATGCCCTACATTCTTCTGCAGGTGATATTTCTTCTTACCCTTGGCAAGGCCGGTTGAAATATCGAGTGATGCCTTGGTTTGGCCCACCCCTGAGATATCATCCAGCTCGCCTTCAACGGCTAAAATAGCGGTTTTGTTGATGGCTTCGGGCTTGACCAGCTCGCCGTGATGCTTGAATTCGCCTTTAGGCAAGGCGTGCTTCTTGAAGACATCGACGATGGTTTGCAGATAGAAATCGGCTGGCAAATCGCAGACAGACAGATATTCATTATAGAATTTGCGGTGTGCGGCTGCGCTTTCGCCATCACCCTCGATTAAATGTTTGAAGAGGTTGATATGCGATTCGATATGGCGGTCCATATTCATCGACATAAAGCCGGTGAGCTGCAAGAAGCCGGGATAAACACGGCGCATGAAGCCGGGATAATTGATTGGCACACGGGTAATTACGTGGCTTTCAAACCAGTTCAGCGAGCGCTCTTTGGCCAAGCGGTTCACTTCTGTTGGTGCTTTGCGCGTATCGACCGGTCCGCCCATTAGCGTCATGGTTTTTGGTGCGCATTTATCTTTTTTCTCATTCAGGACGGCCACGGCCGCATATAGTGGTACGGAAGGCTGACAAACCGCCATGGTATGCAGATTTGGCCCTAAATGGTGAATGAACTCGATGAGGTAATCGATATAATCATTCAGATCGAATTTTCCGGCGCCGACCGCGACTTCGCGCGCATCTAGCCAATCGGTGATATAGACATCATGGTGTGGAATGAGTGCCTGAACCGTGCCACGAAGCAAGGTGGCGTGGTGACCAGACATCGGTGCGACCACCAGTAATTTGCTGCCATCGCCGTTATACTCTTTGCCATTATGGGTACGCTTGAAGTGCAGCAAGTTACAGAATGGCTTGGCAATCAGCGTTTCCACTTCAACATCGATGCGTTTGCCTTCGGCTTCTACTTTCTTGATGCCGAATTCAGGCTTTGGGTATTTCTTGGTAATGCGCTCTACCAGCTCGCTGGCTGCGGCCACATGGCGGCCATAATCGGTATAAGATAGCGGGCTTAGCGGATTACTGAAAATATGTTTGGTTGCGTTAGCCATCATGCGTAGCGGGGTCATGCCCGCGGTTTGCATCTCGTGTAGGCTATATAGGTGACTGTTTTCTAAATATGGGATCATCTCATCTTCGCTTCGATACATTTCGTTATGAACGAATGTCTCTGTTAGGTTGATCGGTGTTTCTTGTTCATTGGATAGCATTACACACCCCCACTATCTTACTGGAAAATGATTTAAGAAAGCTTTAATGCGCAACCCCAGCATTTATTAACTAAATTAATAGATACCACAATATCTAGTGATTGGCAGCTTCTAGCTGGTGGCTGTGGAAATGCTGCGAGTAAGGGTGAGCTTATTCCAGAAGGCGGTGATGAGGAAGATGATGATGCCCAAAATCGACGTCTCGATTGAATTATAAACCAATAATGGCACGGCCACGAAGAATAATACGCGCTGTAACTTGGTGGTGTAGGTGCTGGCGAATCCTTCAATTGCATAGGCCAGGCTGAAGACAATCGAGAAGCTAACCGCTACGGCCAGACCAAATTCTGTCCAGGTGACGTCGTCGACGAATAGCAGATCAGAATAAAGCATCATGACGGGTATCAGGAAGAACCCGTTGGATAATTTGAGTGATTCAATCGCAGAGCGCTGTGGTTTGGCGTTGGCAACTCCCGCTGCTGCAAAGGCGGCAAGCGCCACAGGTGGCGTAATGTTTGAGGTTTGTGATAGCCAGAAAATTGCCATATGCGCGGTGAGCAGATACACGCCCATCGTCTCAAGCGCTGGTGCGGCCATCACGGCCAAAATGATGTAGGCTGCGGTCACAGGCAAGCCCATACCCAAAATAAGGGCTGCGAAGGCGACCAAAATAAGGGCAAGCCATAAACTGCCGCCAGATAGTGACAATACAAATTCGGTGAATTGCAGGCCCAAGCCGGTTTGGCCGATCACCCCCACAACAATGCCTGCCGTTGCACATGCCGCCGAGATGGGTAGCATCATCATGGCACCGCCACGAAGGCCGGCATATAGCGCGTTAAAGCCGATACGGGTATGTTTGCGCATCATACATGCGACGAGTACGGCCGCAGTACCAACCGCGCCGACAAGCGTTGGTGAGTAATTCATCATTAGCAGGCCGGTGATGAGACCGAGCGGCAAGATGAAATGGAAGCCGTAAATAAGGATATCTCTGATTTTTGGACGGTCCTCTACGCCTTTAAGGCCAAGCTTACAGGCCATTAAGTGGACATAAAGCAAAACGGATGTGAAATAGAGCAAAGCAGGCACGATAGAGATAAGGACGATATCGCGGTAAGCTGTATTGGTGAATTCAGCCATAATAAACGCACCCGCGCCCATGATGGGCGGCATGATCTGGCCGCCGGTAGAGGCAGAAGCCTCGATGCCTGCGGCTTGCTCGGGTTTGTAGCCGAGTTTTTTCATCATTGGGATAGTGAGCGCGCCAACTGCGACGGCATTGGCAATTGCCGAGCCGGAAATAGAGCCCATACCCGCAGATGCCACAACACACGCTTTTGCAGGTCCACCGCGATATTTACCCGCAGCAGCGTAGGATAAATCGATGAAGAATTTACCCGCGCCCGTTGATTCTAAGAATGCGCCAAACAGCACGAACATAAAGACGGCAGTGGCGGCAATGCCCAATGGTGCGCCATAGACGCCTTCTGATGTGAAGATCTGAAAGCGCACGAGGCGCTCGAGTGAGAAACCGCGATTGGCGATCTCATCGGGCAGTAAATTGCCGAATAGCGCATAAAGCACAAAGATAGAACCGATCAGCGCCATCTCCCAGCCGACCGCACGGCGCGTGCCCTCTAGTACCAAAAACAGCACGCCGACGCCCGCGATATAATCAAATTCATTCAGGCCATTCAGCAGATGATCGATGCCGGTGTAGTCAAAATTCACGACGGATAGGCCGCCGTATATAGCAAGTCCGCAGCAGGCGAGATCAACCAATCGACCGGGGAAATAAAGCGGCGATTCGGTGATTTTGATGAGCGGGTATTTCATGTAAATCAGCACCAGAATCCAACTTAAGTGGATGGGACGAAAGAAGGTGGAGCCAAGCTCAGTGGTTACTGATTGATAGAGGTGGAAGCACGATAAGAAGGCTGCAATCGCGAACATTGCAGGGAATACGACTTTATCGAGTGCATTGCTCGGTGCAGTTTGGGTGATGGTTACATCTTCACTCATGCGTATCTCCATTGGCGCCATTTAGATATTCGAGCGCAGCAGGGTGAAGGATGGGTTTGGCATATTTCAGCGCATTCTCAATGGTGGTGAAGCGCGCGACTTTCGTCACCCCCTCCATTTCTTTCATGTGTTGGAAGGCAGTTTTTGTCAGTTTCGCAGCCAGCTCATCTTTCATGTCTTTATTGACGATGAGAAAGTTCCAAAGCGTGGCAGTCTGAAGCGGTTCTTCAATACCGTTATAGGTGTTGGCTGGAATATCGATGGCAGTGTAGGCAGGGAATGCATCTGAGATGTCAGCCATTTCCGCATCGGTGAATGGAATTAAGCGGATATCGCGCGTCAGTGCCAGCTCTACCAGTGCGGCTAAGCCCATGCCGCCCACCATAAAGCCTGCATCGATGGTGCCGTTTTTTAAGCCTTCTGAGGTTTCGGTGTAGCTGAGATATTGCACATCAAAATCATCGAGTGTGATGCCAACCGTATTCAAAATATTCATGGTGGTAATGGCCGTGCCAGAACCCGGTGCGCCGATAGAGACGCGTTTGCCACGCAGATCTTGCAGCGTTTTAATCTCGGAATCTGCGGATGTGATCGCATGCACAATGTTTGGATAGAGCGCGAATAGGGCGCGCACTGGCATTTTTTCTGGGTATGGCTTGTTGCCTTTAATGGCCGCGAAGAGGGCGTCACCTTGCGAAATGCCTAGCTCGCTCTCGCCTTTAGCGACCTGAATGATATTGACGACGGAGCCGCCCGTGACTTCTGCTTTAATATTCACATCTTTATGGATGCGCGACCAGATAGAAGCCAGCCCGCCACCAAACGGATAATACAGTCCGCTCGGGCTACCGGTTGCAATCGACATGGTGTCTGCGGCTAACACAGGCGTGTTGAGCACAAAGACAAAGGCGCAAAAATAGGTAAGAAGCACTCTCATAGAGCCATACCTAGCGTAAAGCATGGCTGCTGCCAATGCTTAGTTTGCAAAAGCTTAGGCTCGCTTTGATTTTTTGCGTTTGGCGCTGCCTGCTGGTGCTTCGCCGTCCAGTCTGGCTTGGAGTTTTTCGATCTTATCGCGCAGTTTGGCGGCTTGCTCGAATTCTAGGTTAGAGGCGGCGACCAGCATTTCCTGGCGCATAAGCTGGATATGATCTTCGAGATTGGTGCCGGTGAAATCATCAGATTCAAGGCCAGTATGGACGCGGACATTGTCGCTACTATCTTGTTGGCGAAGCGCATCGCTGACCGCTTTCTTCACCGATTCTGGCGTGATGCCATGCTTTTTGTTGTAGGCGACCTGAATTTCGCGGCGGCGATCGGTCTCTTCGAGCGCGGCTTTGAGTGAATCGGTCATTTTATCGGCATAAAGTACGACTTTGCCCTCAACATTACGCGCAGCACGGCCGATTGTTTGGATAAGTGAGGTTTTAGAGCGCAAAAACCCTTCCTTATCGGCATCTAGTACAGCAACAAGGCCACATTCGGGGATATCGAGGCCTTCTCGCAGCAAATTCACACCAATTAGCACGTCAAATACGCCTAATCTTAGGTCTCTGATGATTTCTACCCGCTCTAACGTGTCGATATCGGAGTGCAAATAACGCACTTTGACGCCAACCTCGTCGAGATATTCGCAGAGTTGCTCGGCCATTTTCTTCGTCAATGTCGTCACCAGACTGCGATGACCGAGTTTGACCTGTTCTTTACATTCATGAATCAGATCATCGACCTGATCGGCGACGGGGCGGATATGGCAGGGCGGATCGGTCAGGCCGGTTGGGCGGATGACCTGCTCAACATATGCACCCTCAGTCCAATCCAGCTCTACTTGGCCCGGAGTGGCCGAGACATGAATGGTCTGTGGTCGCATACTGTCCCACTCTTCGAATTTGAGTGGACGATTATCCATGCAGGAAGGTAGGCGGAAGCCGTGCTCAGCCAGCACGAGCTTGCGCGCGCGGTCACCATTATACATGCCGCGCACTTGCGGTAGCATGACATGGCTCTCATCGACGAACAAAATCGCATCATCGGGCAAATACTGAAACAGTGTTGGCGGCGGCTCGCCGGGTGCGGTGCCTGCCAAAAAGCGCGAATAATTCTCGATGCCTTTGCAGGCTCCCGTTTCTTGCAGCATCTCTAAATCAAAGGTGGTGCGCTGCTCTAGGCGTTGGGCTTCGAGTAGCTTGTTATTTTTGTGATACCAATCAAGGCGCTCTTTCAGCTCAGCCTTAATGCCTTTAATTGCCTGATCGAGCGTGGGGCGCGGGGTGACATAGTGGCTATTCGCGTAAAGGGTGACTTCATTAAGCGTGGCGGTGCGCTCGCCGGTGAGTGGGTCGAACTCGGTAATGCTCTCAATCTCATCACCAAACATGGATAAGCGCCATGCGCGGTCTTCCAAGTGGGCTGGGAAGATATCGAGGCTATCGCCGCGCACACGGAAGGTGCCGCGCACGAAATTCATATCATTGCGTTTATACAACAGCTCTACCAGACGCGCGATGATCTCTTGTTGCGGATGATCGGTTCCGGAGGTGAGTTTGGTGGTCATCTCGGTATAGGTTTCAACCGAGCCGATACCATAGATGCACGAGACAGATGCAACGACGATGACATCGCGCCGCTCAAGCAGTGAGCGTGTGGCGGAGTGACGAAGCCGATCGATCTGCTCGTTGATGGATGAGTCCTTCTCAATGAATGTATCGGTTTTAGGGACATAGGCCTCTGGCTGATAATAGTCGTAGTATGAAACGAAATACTCCACGGCATTATTGGGGAAGAAGCCCTTCATCTCGTGATAAAGCTGGGCGGCGAGTGTTTTATTGTGGGCGAGCACCAAGGCAGGGCGCTGCAAATTCTGGATGATATTAGCCATGGTGAAGGTTTTACCCGAACCCGTGACACCGAGCAGGACCTGATTACGCTCATCGGCTTGCAGCCCGTCGCACAAAGCAGCGATGGCTTGCGGCTGATCGCCACGCGGTTCGTATTCTGACTGTAGGTCGAATTGGGTCATGACATCCTTTTGCAAGGATATGGGGAGAAAATCAATGGATTCAAGCCGTGCTGTTTAGCGCGCTGCGCCAAAGAAGCTGCCTCGTGCCATGACCCGGACGATGGTTGGGCCCAAAATAATCATGATGAAAGACGGCATCAGCAGGAAGATCAGTGGAATGGTGATCAGCGCTGGCAGGCGGTTTGCTTTGTTTTCTGCCATCAGCAGGCGGGTTTGGCGATAATCATCCGATAGGACGCGCAGCGTGTCGCTAAGGCTGGTACCAAATTTCTCGGTTTGAACGAGAGCGGCAGCGAGTGAGCGGAAAGGTACCAAATCGGTGCGATCGCCCAGATTCATCAGCGCTTTACTCCGGTCATTCAGAAGCGCCAGTTCTAGACGGGTACGGTTAAGTTCTCCTGTTAGCTCTGGGTGTGCTCGGCCAAGCTCGGCGCATACGCGGCTCATAGAGGCGTCGAGCGCTAAACCCGATTCTACGCAGACCAGCAACAGATCGAGCGCATCTGGGAAAGAACGTGTGAGCGTTTTTTTGCGGTTTTGGATTTTATTTTCCAGGAACAAATAAGGACCAAATACACCGACAACGACTAAGAATAGACCGATGAAAATGTCAGCGTAAAACATGGCGCCGTCTTTGCCGCTATTGAAAAAGGGAATACTGACAAGCAAGAAAAAGACGGATGCGATGCGCTGCATAAACAGATAGATAAATGGCGCATCTGGAGAGTTAATGCCGGCATGGGCAAAGCGCTTGGTTAAGAATTCTCCGGTCGCTTCAGTGTCGACGCCCACCATTTTGAGCATGCTTTCCATGACTTCGGCGGTTGGTGATTTTTCGATATCAAGCGTACTGAGGCTTTCATCGCCGCCAGCCATTTCCAGATTACCAGCACCCGGGCCGATACGGCCTTTCAAGCTTTCGGACTGTTTCTTTTTGCGGATGAAGCCGTCAACCGCCATATATACGGTGAAGACGATCACAAACGTCAGTGCGGCTAGGATTTCTGCGCTCATTTAATCACCTAAATATCAATATCAATCATTTGATTCACAATAAACATACATAATGCCACCAGTCCTAAAGCGGAGCCTAACAGCACCTGACCTGCGGATTCTTCCCATAAAGGCGCGAGGTAGTCGCGGCGCAGGAAGTAGAGCGCAAAGAAGATGACGAATGGCAGAGAACCAAGAATGACCGCGGTGGTGCGGCCTTCTGAGGTCATGGCGCGGATACGCATGCGCAGCTGTTTACGTTTACGGATGACGTTTGAGAGGTTGCTGATGACTTCAGACAAGTTACCACCGGTTTCTTGCTGCACGGTGAGTACCACCACGAAGAAGTTGATGTCTGGTTCGGCAATGCGTTCTTCGAGACGTTTAAGCGTGTCATTGATGGTGCGGCCAATCGCAATCTCATTGACAACCTGCTGAAATTCTTCGCGTACCGGAGAGTCCATATTCTCGGCGACCATTTTAAAAGCGGTCGTAATAGGGAAACCAGAGCGCACACTACGCACGATCATGTCGAGCACGTCTGGGAATTGTTCAATGAATTTGTGGTTACGCTTACGAATGCGACGTTTGAAATGCGTGATTGGTAGAAAATACGTGGCAAGCGGACCAAAAAACAGAGCAGCAGGACCAAGGCCGCTAATTAAGAAGAAAGACGTGCTGACAAACAGCATCGCGACAAAAATAACCGCGAAAGGGGCGGCTTTTTTCTGGTACCCGGCTTGCACCATTTTGACGTAAAAATTACGCATGAATGGCAGGTCGTAGAATTTCTGGACAAGGAAGGTTTCTTCCGCAAATTCATCACGAAGGACGTTGTTGTCGTTGCCGCCGTCATTGTCAGCGGTCTGGGTATTTTCGTAGAGTTGCTTAAGGGCGTTACGCGTTTTTGCGCCAGATTCTTCGGGAATCGCTTTAGGGAATAAGAAAACGAATCCTAGATAGCCTAGAATAATTAAGCCGATGGAAAGAAGTAACCACTCCATGAATCAAACGTCCTCTGACTCGAAGCTACACACCGATTGTGAAACATTCAAGCACAGCCTTCGTCAGGCCAAAATATTCCGCGCGAGTTAGCATTTTTGGACGAATACCGTGACAAATAAACTCACCTTGTAGCCTTCCCTTGGCATCCAATCCGCTCGCTTTGTAGCTGAATAAGGTTTGGGTAGAAATGACATCTCCTTCGACGCCGCATACTTCCTCCACCTGAGTCACCTTACGTGTACCGTCACGCATACGTTCAATCTGAACAATGATTTGAAGCGCGCTGGCGATTTGCTGTCTTAGAGAGCCAGATGATAGTTTGACCTCGGACATGCCGACCAAATTTTCGATACGAGACAGACAGTCACGTGGGCTGTTGGAGTGAATGGTAGCCATCGAACCATCGTGACCAGTGTTCATTGCGGTCAGTACGTCGATGACTTCATCACCACGAATCTCACCAAGGATAATGCGGTCTGGTCTCATACGCAGGGCGTTTTTAACGAGCAATCGCTGCGTGACTTCGCCGCGGCCTTCCATTGATGGTGGACGGGTTTCTAGTCTGAGAACGTGTGGCTGCTGAAGTTGTAATTCCGCAGCATCCTCAATCGTGACGATACGCTCGCCGTGGCTAATGCCACCAGAGAGCGCGTTCAGCAGGGTGGTTTTACCACTACCCGTACCACCCGATACGATGATATTCAGGCCGATATGGGTACATAACTGCAGGAATTTGTACATCTCTTCAGACATGGAGCCGAGCTGCACATAGGCGCTGAGCGGCATTTTGTTCTTTTTGAACTTACGAATGGATACCAAGCAGCCATCAAGTGCAAGTGGCGGGATAATCGCGTTAAAACGCGAGCCATCTGGCATGCGGGCATCGACCATTGGCGATGCTTCATCGATGCGGCGGCCAACGCGCGAGACAATTCGCTGTACGATGGTGAGCAGGTGCTGTTCATCGAGGAACTTCACATCGGTGAGAAAGATTTTACCCTGTTTCTCGATATAGACCTGAGAGTGGGTGTTCACCATGATATCGGCGATTTCGTTATCAGCGAGTAGTGGTTCTAGCGGGCCGAAGCCGAAAATTTCATCTAGCGCTTGCGATTTCAGCGCTGAGATTTGGCTGCCATTCAGTGGCGATGGGATTTCAGATAAGATCTTATCGCAAACACTTAAGACTTTCTTCTTTTGCAACTCTTCATCGAGTTGGTCTAGTGCGACAAAGTCGACCTGCTTGATAAGCTGGTTCATCAGCTCGTGCTTGGCGTTGTTAAAATCTGGCGTTTCGAGATTTACGTCAACATAGCTGCTGGTCTCAATCGCCTCACGCTTCATGCCTTCGATGGCTTCGTTGAGGGCGGCGGCATCGACTAAGTCTTTTGACTCGCGCTCTTCTAGCGCGGTGCTATCGACGGCGACGGGTAAATGTTGTTCAGGCTGTTCTGGTTGTTCTTGAGGTTGCTGCTGTTGTTGTGACGGTTTTTGGTTAGGTTTGCTACCAAACATAATGACTTCCCTGTTGAATTGGCCGGACGGTAAAACGACAATTTATCGAGTTACAAGTGTGCCTGATTCTCAGTAAAACTGCCACCATTTTCTATCGATTGAGCCACCTCCATCATGCCTGTAGCGAGCTTAGATTTGCCCACTTCGATGATGGTTTTGCCCATATTTTCTGCGTTTACGACGGTTTTAATGTCGTTTGGCAGATGGAAAGAAATTTTCTTGTTACAGACGCGTTCAAAATCGCGCGCTGACACCCCTTCTTTGAATTTCGCGCCGCTTCGGTTGATGATCACGTCGACATGACCTAAATCGATGCCGATTTCGCGCCATACATTGAGTAGGCGAGAGGCGTGGGTAACAGATTTTAGCCAAAGCTGCGCGACCAGAATAATCGAGTCTGAATTACTGAAAGCGGCTGAAATCCATGGGGACCAGATATGCGGCAGATCAAGAATGACGTAGCGATATTCTGATTTGAGAGCGAGTAGTAAGTCGCGAATCATCTCAGGATTCAGATCGGGTAGATATTTGAGCTCGTTAGGCGCGGCGATCAGGTCTAGATAGTCGTTATACTGAACCGCCATGCGCTTAATCAGCGTGCTGTCGATACCGCGGTCTGGGTGCTCAAACAGCTCTTTAATACCGTAAGGCGAGCCTAGATCGAGGTTCTTACAGACCATGCCGAATTGGTAATCCATATCGACCACGATGGTTTTTGCACGGAACTCTCGCGCCAGACAATAAGCGGCATTCAGGGCTACGGTGCTGGAACCATCGCCAGCGGCAGCACTCATAAAGGCGATTGCGCTGCTATTCGTATTGGAAGAGCTACTAGATGCGCCAATAAGCGCACGGCTTACCTCTTCCATGTTTGGCGGGTAGGTGAAATATTCAGCAATGCCGCGCTCGATCAATGCGCGATAATATTTGATGTCGTTTACTTGGCCGATGACCACGACTTGCGTGCCAGAGACGCAATGCTCAGACATTTCTTCTAACTCTGCGAAGACTTCCTGAGAGCGCTCGCCAGTAAACATAGCGATATATTTCGGGGTGTAGCGGTTCGCATCAATGAAGCGCGCTGCATCATATCCATTACCTACGACGACATTGGCAAATGAGTAGCCAAGCAGATTGGCTAATTGATTTCCTAGGGGGCGCTCATCTTCTGATGAGATGACGACCAGAACCGGACTTTGTGTATCCACGCTACAACCTTATACAGCTATAAAGTTAGTTAATTTCAGCGTTATCAAGAAGAGAGTCGTCCAAGGTAAATTGCTCGGTTGGCTCCAGATATTTTTGATACGCCTTCACAGCTTTATAGGAACTTACCGGATCCATCAAGTTCGGACGCACAAATTGATGCTTATCTGACACCATTTGGACGATGTTTGCCGCATTTGAGCACCCAAAGCTTGGGTGATTCAGGTTGCTGCCGTTACCAATCCTGTCAATATAGCGGTTTTCGCAGTCACGTGCGAGTACGCGCTCATACACCAATGACACAACACTATCGAGTGATGGCACATAAAGAGTGGCAACACCGTATAGGTCTAATACTTCTTGAGCCGCAGAGCAGCGCTCATCTGCTTCTGGGCAATATAGTTCAGCGCGGGTTGGCTGGTCGTGCTGAATCCAGTCTGCCATTTCATCCAGGGCGACTTCTGATTCAACGGATAGGTTGACCACTTCGGCAGAGACATCGAGCAGGCTTTCAGGTGCGCCGCGATTGTAATAAGCCGATGTTGGGACATCTGATGAACAAGCAGCCAGAATCAGTAGAGCGGGAGCAAGTATGAGATGTTTCATTAGTCTACCATAAACCCGATTGGGCCTTCTAAGCTAGGAGATTGCGACATATTGCTTGCATTGCCAGACAAAGAACCCAAAGCGCCGTAAAATAGTGACTCCATAGTCGATGCTGGGCGGAAATCGTCTGAAGGCATACGTACATCTGAAGATTTCAACGGATCAACCAGATAAGGCGTTACGGCAAGAACCAGTTCGGTCTCTTGACGCTCAAAGCTGGTATTGCGGAATAAAGAGCTGAGAATCGGAATCTCGCTCACACCCGGCAGCTGGTTGATGGTGGTGTTTAGGTTGTCTTGAATCAGGCCTGCAATCATGAAGCTTTCGCCTGGAGCCAGTTCAATAGTGGTGCTCGCACGACGGACATCGAAGGCAGGAACAATAGCGCCGCCACCGATATCTACGCCATCACCATCGTTACGTTCTGATACTTCTGGCTGCACCTGAATGCGAATGCGGTTTGGAGTAAGAACGAACGGGCGGAAGCGAACCGACACACCGAAGGTTTTGTAATCTACTGTGATGGTGTCATTTGATTGGGCCACCGGAATTGGCACTTCACCACCGGCTAGGAATTCTGCCTCTTCACCCGATAGTGCCACAAGATTTGGCTCAGCCAATACTTTAAGCAAATTGTCTTGCTCGAGCGCATCAATGGTCGCAGAGATAGAATTTTGGCCGCTAGAGTTGGTGTAAGAAACACCAAGGCTGGTTAAGCCAGCAATGCCGCTGCTTGATAGAATCTGAAATGGTACATCGCCAGAGCCTTTGATGGCATCAAAATCGATACCTAGCTGCTTTAGGGTGCCGCGCTGTACTTCACCAATACGAATACGCAGCATAACCTGCTGGCCGGCGCTTACTTTCATCAGGTTGATGACGTTATTATTTTCCATCTTGCTGTCATATTGCTGATCCAATTCTTCATTGGCATCGCGCACAGGATTCAAAAACTGCGTCGCAATTTCTAAAGCAGTATTGGCAGAAGATGAGCTGGACACTTCACCGGTTAGCGCAACTTTGGTGTTTACCATTTCAACGCCAATGCGCTCATTTGGCAGGAAGTCATGAAGGGCGCGGCGGATAGCAGGCAGGTCATAAGTGACCATTACATCCATGTCGCGGATAAGGCGGTTATTCTCATCAAACAAGCGAACAGAGGTTTCGCCTAAGGTCTTTCCAATGATGGAGAGCTTGTCTTTGCCATGCACATATATATCGGCGATATCCGGATTAGAGACGATGACTTCGCCTAAATCGACAGAAGAGGTGACAATTTCGGAACGGTTGACGGGAACGTAGAATTTGGTGGTCGCTGCGTTGGCTGAGGCCGCTAGTGCTATAATGAAAAAAGGTACTAATTTTATTGTTTTAAACATTATAGCCCGGCTATGTTTCCTTCCTTAGTTGGAATTAGCGCGGGTGGCAGTGCGTGCCCTTGCTTCCTCCAGTCTAAGTAACGATTCTTCATTCTCAACCTGCGTTCCTCTGACTACGACTACCGGTATAAATTCTTCGTCATTATTGGCGACCGGAACTTCGTCATCAGACATTGGAACTCCACTAGATTGTGATAAATCACTTTGACGTGTAATTGCAACCGTTTCTATGGTTTGCTTGTCGGCAAGTGATCTAAGTGTCAGAGAGACCTTTCCAATTTCTGTAGCTAATTTAAGCCTTTGCGAATCTTCGGGCGCGACTTCTAGAGAAACCGATCTGGGGATAACTATGCCGCCATCTCGGTTAACGCCAGTAGAGCTGCGCTGATCAACCGCAAGAACGCGCACATTCGATAGTAGCGTTTCGGTCACATCTTCATATAGGTTCTTTTGCGTGCGGGCATCTTTCAGGTCACGCTCACGCACACCCTTCTTCAGAATTTCGTGCGTTACCAATACATCTACGCGGTCGCCTGGGAATACGAAACCGGCGACGCCATCGATCTCATTGGTGCGGATGGTTGCGACGCGCATCCCTTTAGGCAGGTTGCCTGCAAGGAAGTTTGGATCGTCAGGGTTGACCATCTTGCTCATAATGAATGGTTCGCGTGGTTGGAATGGGGAGCGGGTTACCATGCCCACGAGCGCTTCACCCTTTTTGTTGCCGACCACGAAGTCTTTAAGAAGTAGGTGCTTCGGCCATGGCTGCACATCAAGCATGTTCTCTTCTACCACGGTTCCAACAGGGATAAAGTTGGCGGCGACATACACATCAACGGTTTCGATGCGTGGCTCAGCGCGCTGCTGCACCTGAACTGGGCGGTTTTGTGCGACGATCGGCTTCGCCTTCTTCTCATCGCTTCCAGAGAGCTTTAGTACCATAAATGCCGCAACAGCAGCGACAAATACAGCGATGACCAGTCCAATCCATTTCATAGCAAACCTATTATGTTATGTTTTTTAAAATTCTATATTTATAGAACTTACAATAGTTTGATCGGAATATATCATAAATTACATGAAAGTGACACCCCTTAAGTAGGTCGAGTTATGCACAGGTAGCCAAATGCGGTAATAATTTGACATTTTTGTCACAAGCAGGCCATAAACCGGGGATGGCACATGACTCTATATTGATCATAGACTTTGGATCGCAGGTAACGCAGCTGATAGCGCGCCGCGTGCGGGAACATCATGTCTATTCTGAGATCAGGCCATGCACGATTACCGCAGAGGAAATAGAAGCGTTTAAACCGAAAGGCATTATTCTTTCTGGCGGACCGGCTTCTGTGAGTGCTGGCGAGAGCCCGAAGGTATCGCGCAAGGTGTTTGAGATGGGTGTGCCAGTGCTAGGCATCTGCTACGGTCAACAGCTAATGGTCGATATGCTGGGTGGTCGAGTAGCACCTGCGCAGCACCGTGAATTTGGAAGAGCCGAGATTACCGTGCGTGCAAGCAGCGCGCTCTTTGCAAATGCATGGCATGCAAATGATAAAGCGAATGTCTGGATGAGTCATGGGGACCGTGTGGAATCGATTCCGGGCACATTCAAAATTTTGGCGCGCACGGCTGGCGCTCCATTTGCCGCGATTGCCGATGAGAATAAACGATTCTATGGCTTGCAATTCCATCCGGAAGTGTCGCACACGCCAGAAGGCTCAACGCTGCTGAAGAACTTCGTTACGAATATCTGTGGCTGCTCTGGTGACTGGACGATGGAGGCGTTTCGTAAAGAAGAGATTGAGGCCATCAAAAAGAAGGTGGGCAGTAAGCGTGTGATTTGTGGTGTGAGTGGTGGCGTAGATTCATCCGTTGTCGCCAAAATTCTGCACCAAGCTATCGGGAGCCAGCTTACATGTATCTTTGTTGATACGGGCATGTTGCGCTTAAACGAAGCGATTGCCGTTAAAGAGCGTTTTGAGAGTCATTATAAAGTGCCGCTGACTACGGTCGATGCATCGCGCATGTTTTTGCAGCGTTTGGAGGGCATTAAAGACCCTGAACGTAAGCGTAAGATTATTGGTGAGACCTTTATTGAGGTGTTCGAGCAGGAAGCAAAAGAGGTGGGTGGCGCTGATTTCCTAGCGCAAGGTACGTTGTATCCGGATGTGATCGAATCGATCTCATTTCATGGTGGCCCGAGCGTTACGATCAAGTCGCACCACAATGTTGGCGGATTGCCAGAGCGCATGAAGATGGATTTGGTGGAGCCGGTGCGCGAATTATTCAAAGATGAAGTGCGTGCCTTGGGTTTGGCGCTGGGTATGCCGGAAGAGCTGATTAATCGCCATCCATTCCCGGGTCCCGGGCTGGCTATCCGTATTCCGGGCAATATCACGGAAGAAAAGCTGGATATGTTGCGTTTGGCCGATACGATCTATCTGGATGAGATTCATAAAGCGGGGCTTTATGACGAAATTTGGCAGGCCTTTGCGGTGTTGCTGCCTGTGAAAACAGTGGGAGTTATGGGAGATTCCCGCACTTATGAATATGTGTGTGCCTTGCGAGCGGTTACGTCTGTAGATGGAATGACCGCAGACTTTTACGGTTTTGATCATGAGTTCTTGAGTCGCGTGTCAAACCGGATTATCAATGAGGTGCGTGGCATTAATCGTGTGGTCTATGATATCACGAGTAAGCCGCCCGGCACGATCGAGTGGGAATAGCCTTCCCTAAGCCGTAATGTAACTAGGAGCGAAGCCAGTATGAACGATGAGTTGATACGCGAAGTTGATGATGCAATGAAGCTGGAACAGTGGCAAAAGCTGTGGCAGCAATATGGTTCGTTGATTACCTATGTGGCGATTGGCTTTGTCGCGATCGCGTCTATTTCTATTTTTATTCGCGGCTATCAGCATGGTGTGGCGGAGTCTGAGACCGATACCATTTTGAAAGCGCATACGTATTATTTGTCTACCCGTTACGAAGAAGCGCGCGATCTGCTTACCGAAGCGATTGAAGATGCGAGCGGTGATCGTCAGGCAATCATGCGCATTTGGTTGGGTAAGACCCATTTAAAGCTTAGCGATTCTGGTGCGGCGCTTGCGGCATGGAGCGAGCTAGTCGATAAGCAGCATATGAATAACCCGATGGTGCGATTGGCCTGTACGCATGCGCTGATGGTGTCTCCGGATGATGAGCGTTTTTCTGCATGCTACAATAGCGACCCTGAAAATCCGTTTACCGCGCTGACGAATGAGCAGCAGGCGATTCACTACCACATGATGGATCAGGATAAGCAAGCAGAAGATGTGCTGCCTGATACAACCCGTCTGTCGACGAGTCAGAAGCGCCGCCTAACCGATCTTGAGGCGTATCTTACCTCCTCTGTTCATGCTGAATAATCGCACAGTTCTTGTTCTCTTAACCACCCTGTTGCTTGGTGCATGTGATGTGCCCGATTGGATGGGCAACGAGGAAGCGAAAGAAAAAAAGCTGCCCGGTGAGCGAATCTCCGTTCTTGATTTTGAATCTGGTTTAGAGGCGGATGAGAGTTTGGAAGATGAGAAAATCCTTATTTCTGATCCCGAACGTAATCCGGATTTTAAATTCGATGTCGCGGTGCAATTGGCGGGATATGAGAATCTGGCAATTACTGGCATTGAAAATCGACAAGAAGAATCTGCGGGAGATGGTGCGCCTTTTAAAACCATTTTGGTCAGCCCGCCGATTGTTGCGGATGGCAAGGTATTTGCCATTGATGCGCAAGGCTATGTGAGCGCACATAATGCAGCAGATATTGATGAAATTTACTGGATTTCAAATGTGCCTGTTACCTTTGAAGAGCGTGATATTGGCGGTGGTGGTCTCGCTTATGATAAGGGTGTGGTGTATGTGACCACGGGTTATGGTGCGACGATTGCGCTTGTGGCGGCAGATGGCTCGCTTCTATGGCGTCGCGATGTTGATGCGCCAGTACGCGCAGCACCTTTGGTTGCTGATGGCAAAGTCTTTACCATCTCGATTGATAACCAGCTCTTTGCGTATAATGCCCGCACCGGTTCGACCTTATGGAATCACCGAGGCATCCGTGAATCTGCGGTGTATTTAGGCTCGGTTTCCCCTTCTTTTGAAAATGGGATTGTTGTGGCTGCGTATACCACGGGTGAGATTTATGCGCTGCGCGCAGAAGATGGCTCGCCGATTTGGTCGGATGCTTTGGTCGTGTCTAAACGAACCTCTGCCGCATCGACGCTCACGGGTATTGATGCAACGCCCGTGCTTAATGGTGGCTTGGTGTATGGTTTGAGTAATAGCGGGTTGCTATCGGCGAACTTGCTCTCTAACGGCCATAATGTCTGGGAGCACGAAATAGCAGGTTACAGCACACCATGGGCGGCTGGCGGCTATGTGTTTGTGCTGACCAATGATGAGCGCCTGATGGCGATTCGCGGTAAAGATGGCGCGATTAAATGGATTACCCGAATCCAAGACCCGGAAGAAGATGAGCCGGTGAAGCAGCGCTTGCAAGGTCCGATCATGATCAATAGCCGCTTGGTCGTGGTCAGTGATTTGGGCCGTATGTTCTTGTTTGATCCGCAAACAGGTAAGCCGGACCGCGTGCTCGATATTCCTGAAGATGTGCATATGGCGCCGATTGTTGCGGATGGTAAGATGTATCTGCTGAGCGCCGATGCTACCCTTTACCGGTATCAATAGGGGGAGCGGATGGTAGCTGTCGCAATCATTGGTCGCCCGAATGTTGGCAAATCCACGTTGTTTAACCGTCTATGCGGTAATCGCCACGCGTTGGTGGCAGACATACCTGGCGTCACACGAGATCGCCGTATGGCGAAAGCCAGCATTGCCGATTTGGAATTTGATCTGGTTGATACCGCAGGGCTTGAAGAAGCTGACGTGGAGACGTTAGCAGGCCGCATGACGGCACAGACGCTCGCCGCTGTCGATCAGGCACATATCATTATGATGATGGTGGATGGGCGCGCAGGCGTGATTCCGGCTGATGAGCATTTTGCCTCGCTGATTCGCGATCAGGGTAAGCCGATTATTCTGGTGGTCAATAAATCGGAAGGTAAGCGCGGCGGTGAAGCGAGCTTGGAGGCGTATAGTCTGGGCTTGGGTGATCCGATTGCGATTTCGGCTGAACATGGCGAAGGCATGGGCGAGCTTTATGATGCGCTGGTGGCTGAGATTGATGCGCTGGGGTTAGACCCAGAAGCGACCGACCGCGAAGAGTTGCAGATTGCCGTTGTAGGCCGCCCGAATGTTGGTAAGTCGACCTATATCAATGCGCTGCTTGGTGAGGACCGTCTGTTAACCGGACCGGAAGCAGGCATTACGCGTGACGCGATTGCGATTCCGTTTAAGTATGAAGACCGGATTATCCGTTTGGTTGATACGGCCGGTATGCGCAAAAAATCGCGCGTGGTGCGCGATAAGCTCGAAGTGATGGCAGTGAATGACACACGCCGCTCGATTCAATTTGCGCAAGTAGTAGTGCTAATGGTGGATGCGACGCAGCCGCTAGAGAAGCAAGATCATCAGATCGCATCGATGATTGCCGAAGAAGGGCGCGCCTGCGTGTTGGCGCTGAATAAATGGGATTTGATTGATCGTGATGATCGCGATGAGTTGATGGATGAGATTTTGTTCCAGATCGAAAAGGTCATGCCATATTATCGCGGGCTGCCCGTTGTGACGTTATCGGCAGAGCGTAAGCAACGCATTACTAATGTGATTGATAAATGCTTTGGTGCCTATGATTTGTGGGATACGCGCATTGCCACGGGCGATCTGAATCGTTGGCTGCAAGATGCGCTTGATCGCTACACGCCACCCCTGCTTAATGGCCGCCGTTTAAAAATCAAATATGCGACTCAGGCAAAAAGTCGCCCGCCAACTTTTGCACTGTTTGTGAATCACAAAGATGGTATCCCGAAAAACTATGAGCGCTATTTGACCAACTCGCTGCGCGAACATTTTAAACTGCCTGGCATTCCGATCCGTCTCTTGACGCGGCGAGGAAAGAACCCATATGACCAAGATGACAAAAAATGATCCCGCAATTCGTATAAGCCAGCTTCGCAAGACCTATCGCGATGGCAAGAAAGGCGAAGAGAAAGAGGCATTAAAGGGCATTGATTTGGAAGTGCCAAGAGGCTCCTTCTTTGGGCTGCTTGGCCCGAACGGTGCGGGTAAATCGACCATGATTAATATCATGGCGGGGCTGACGTTGAAATCGAGCGGAACGGTAGAGATTTGCGGTTACGACATTATTGATCAGACGCGTAAAGCACGTATGTCGCTTGGTGTTGTGCCGCAAGAATTGGTGCTCGATACGTTCTTTACCGTGCGTCAGGCGCTAGAGATTACCGCTGGTTATTACGGCATTCCAAAAGCAAAACGCCGCACTCAAGAAATCATCGATGCGATGGGCTTAACCGATAAAGCCGATGTTTCTGCGCGCCGATTATCGGGCGGTATGCGTCGTCGTTTGCTAGTCGGTAAGGCGTTAGTGCATAGCCCTGATGTATTGATTTTAGATGAGCCAACCGCAGGGGTGGATGTGGAGCTGCGCACCCAGCTATGGGAATATGTGCGCAAACTGAATGAGGCAGGTACCACCATTGTGCTAACCACGCATTATTTGGAAGAGGCCGAAGAGCTATGCGATGAGATTGCCATTATCAATCATGGTGAGATTATTGCGCATGAGAAAAAAGAAGCGCTGATGCAGGGCTTTGACAGCAAAGAATTGGTGCTGACGTTGGAGCAGACCATTACTGAGATTCCAGAAGCGCTAAAAGACCTGCAAACCGGTATATGCGATGGCAAGCTGGTGATTAAGTATCAGCCGAGTCAGACCTCGTTTGCGAGTTTGATGGAGCGGGTTAATAAGGCAGGCTTATCCATTTGTGATCTGTCGACGCGTGAGGTGGATTTAGAAGATGTGTTCCGCCATTTAACCAGCGATCAGGCGGCGTAATTACTGCTCGATTTTATCGTAAAGCTGATAACGTTCTTTGAATTTCACGATATCGTCGAAATCGGCTTCTAGGAACTTCTGAACCAAAATATTATCGTTGTTAAAGGGGGCCGCGCCGGTGGTTACCGCATCATCATTGCAGTTACAATTTTCAATTTCTTCTGCGGAAATTCCATCCCCACCGTCAAAGCGGTTGCCTGAGCGCAAATAGGCGCCATGCCCATTCTCGCCGAAGCTCACAATCGCATAGACGGCTTGGGTGGTGCGGTCTGCTCCGGTTTCATCTTGCACTTGAATGTCACCGATTGCACCATCATCTACGGCCACATAGGCGGCCTCGCGCGGATCGAGTGAATCCTCAACGGTGAGGCCGATATCTACGTAATAAACAAGCCCTCTATCCCACGCATCCAACATGAGAGATTTGCTCATGCCTAATGTTGTAATGGGCACCGCGCCAAAAAAGACATTCGCGCTGGTGGTGGCGTTTGACTGGATTGCACCGCCGGTACAAGCGCCTGGGTTATCTGCCTCGACACCATAATCCGCATCGCCTAAAACGGCTGCCAAAGGTGCGGGGCAAGGTAGGCGTTTATTGCGCTTACGGTAAGAATCTAGGGCCGCTTCAATCAGCGTGATATTGTCTTTGGTGGTGTTGACCTTTTCTTGCTCTAACCATTTGGTGCCGAGCACAATGGTCATACCCGCAATGGCGCCAAAGACGATGAGCACGAAAGAGAGCTCTAGGAGTGAAAAACCGGCCTGTTTGGTTGTGCGCATGGTCTCAGCATGCCAGATTAAGGGGTAAAATGCACGTTTAAGTCGGATTAGGCCGCTTTCGCGCAATTATTTATTTTCAAGTGCTTGAGAAGCTGGGTTTGTTGTACTACATCTAGGGTTCATCATTGAATGAATCAATGGAAGTAACACAGACACAGTAGAGGATATCATGGCGTTTACATTACCCGATCTACCCTATGCGAAAGATGCATTGGAACCACATATTTCACCAGAAACCTTAGATTTTCACCATGGCAAACACCACAATGCCTATGTTGGCAAGCTGAATGAGCTGATTTCTGGCACCGAGCTGGAAGGTAAAAGCTTAGAAGAGATTATGCATGCAACCGCTGGCAAAGCTGATAAAGCGGCGATCTTCAATAATGCGGCGCAAGTGTGGAACCACACCTTTTACTGGAACTCTATGAAACCATCTGGTGGTGGTGAGCCGGATGGTGCGCTCGCGGATGCGATTGAGCGCGATTTTGAAAGCTTCGAGAAATTCTCTGAGCAGTTTCATAATGCAGGCATGGGCCAATTTGGTAGCGGCTGGGCATGGCTGGTGCTGGATGGTGACAAGCTGAAGATTGTTAAAACCCCGAATGCTGAAAACCCAATGACCGATGGTATGACCCCACTGCTAACCGCAGATGTGTGGGAGCATGCGTACTACATTGATTTCCGCAATCGTCGTCCTGACTATCTGAACTCCTTTTTAGATGCATTGGTGAATTGGGACTTCGCTGCGAAAAATTATCAAGACGCGCAGCAGGCAAAAGCCGCTTAGTGATTGATGTGATTCTCCCCTTGCGCTAGCCTGAGTGCGAGGGGAGATGATTAAATGACGAGCACGGTTCGTTCACTGCTTACACATTTCAGGCAGACCCCCCTACTTTATTGGTTATCCTTTTTATCCGGCGTATGCGGCATTGCGTATGAGATTATCTATGCGCGCGTGCTGTCGACCTATTTGGGCGACATGTTTTATGTTAGCGCGTCTATTCTTGCGGTCTTTTTATTCATGATCGGATTGGGCGCACTCATCGCCCATCGTTTCTTGAAATATCTCTGGCTGATGGAAGCGCTCATTGGGGTGTTTGCCTTTGCCATGGCCTATATGCAGACCATGCCGGACCAGTGGGTGCAATGGTTGGCGGGTGAGGCGAGTGGTCCTTATGAAACCTTGTGGTTGGTGTTCATGTTGATTGGGTTGCCCGCCTGTTTGATCGGTTTTAGCGTGCCGCTTTTCACGCTCAGCATTCATGCCGAAGAAAAAAATGAGGGGCTGAAAGACTCCTTCAGAACAGTGTATTTATATTATCATCTGGGTGCGGTGCTATGCGTGCTTCTGATAGAGTATCTCATCTTCCGTTATTTTGGTATTGGCGCGGCGCTTTGCGTTCTGGGCTGCGTGAATATGTATATTGCGGTACGGCTACGACCTGTTCTCAAAGATTTGCAGATACCCAAGCAAGAATCGGCTGCGAACGTATCGTTTCGGGCCATTAGTGTTTTGGTATTAGCCAGCACAGCTAGCGGCATGCTGCAGCTTTGGATGCTGAAATTATCGCAGCGTGTGTTTGGCCCGTATCACGAAAACTTCACCATCGTGTTGGTCATCAATCTGATTGGCTTGGCGGTGGGTGCGTTCATGTTGCCGCGTATCGCAAAACAGGCGGCTAAATTGTATCGCTATGTTGCCTTCCTCTTGCTGGTCTTTTGCATCAATTTGGTGGGTTGGATTTATCTGTGGTCGTATAGCAATATGCTGGCAGATGCGGTCGGGCTGAGTTGGCTACTTAAGCTGAGCTGGATGATTGGCTTTTCTGCTATGCCGATGATTATGCTTGGCGCAACGATTCCCATTTTGCTTTCGCTGTATCCGAGCAATACCCAAACACCGGGCCGCTATTTGGCGATTGCATCTTTTGCAAATGTGGCGGGATATTTACTAAGTTTCTTGGTGCTGAATACCGTGCTGAATGACCCGCAAATGATTGCACTTATTGCGGCGATGGTGCTGCTTGTTGGTTTGACACTCCAATGGCCGGGTCTGAAAGACACATTAAACTACATTTTCTTTTTTGCGGGTTGCGTGGTGTTGCTAATGAAAGCATGGCCGGATGATGTGCTATCGCTTGGTTATACTAATTTAGTGTTTGGTACGTATCTGCAAAACGAAAAGCGGGATTATTTTTATAGCGAACATTACACGCGCTACGATAGTCATGTGGATCTGGTTTATACCAATAACCAGAGCGTGAAGTTGAATATCAATGGTTATTCTAGTTTGCATATTCCACTCAATCGCCCGGCGCTGAATCAGGAAGTGTTGTATGGTGCGATTCCGGCGATCTACACGCCGAAGCAAAGTAATGCATTGGTGTTGGGTTTAGGCATTGGCGCAACGGCCTATGGTGCAGCAAGTCTGTTTGAAGAAGTGGATGTGGTGGAAATTAATCCGCTGATGATTGATTTGCAGCCGCGCTTTAAGCAGGTGAATCATGATGTGGTGAGCTGGCCGCATGTGAATGTGCATTATGAAGATGGGCTGGCATTTATTGCGAAGAAGACCAAGCAATATGATGCGATCATTAACACGGTCACTAGCCCATTATTTTTCTCATCTGCGAAGCTTTATACCAGTGATTTTATGCGGCTGGCGAAGAAGCGCCTAAAGCCAAATGGCGTCTATACTTTATGGTTTGATGCGCGTGTGACACCCAAAGGTCAGGCGATCATTCAGCAGACGATTAAGTCGGTGTTTGCGCATTGTCATTTTGCGCATCTGAATGGTGCGTATACGCAGGCGATTTGCTCTGACGCGCCGCTTAATCCAAAGCCAGAATATGTGTTAGATGCGCGCCAAAGCCTGATCGATACATTTAATGCTGAGAAGATGGGGATTTCATTTGATGCGCTCGTGAACTACCTGATTCTCAATGAGCATGATTTATATGCGAAAGAATGGGCATCGAGATTAAACACCTACGATTTACCAGCGCTTGAATATATTATGTCGGCGCGCTCTACCAATCAGAATAACTATGCGAAAGATTTGTTTGAAGAGTTAGGCGCACAGTTTGATCAAACTATCCGAGGGTCGCTTGATGAGGCGAAGCTCGCAGAGCGTTGCTTGGCGTTTTTGATTGTAGGTGGCAGTGATTGTGATGAGAAGCTGGCAGGAGATGGTGCGGTGCCGTCGCGTTTTGTGAAACTGCTTATTCATTACATGCCAAATGATAAATCGATTATCTCTAATTTAGTTGATTATTTGCCTAAGCTAGAAGAGGCAGAGCGATGGGATGATATGGTGCTGATTGGGCGATCGGTATTAAACCAGCCTCACGATTTTTATCACAAAAACCAAAAGAAGATAGTGAGCTACTATGTTGGCGCGCTGATGAGAAAAGGCCAACCAATAGAAGACGTGCTGGTTAGTTTGCTCTATGAATCAGGTCCTGCTGATGCGGATTTGCGCGAATTTATGGCAGATGTTGAATCTTACCGAGGCAATGAAGAAGAGGCGAAAGCACATGCCCAAGCCGCCGCATTATTAAGGCGCGACAATGAGTAATCCTTCAGATGAAACACAAATGTTAGCTGAGAAGCTCAGCTGGCCAGCACTCATTTTAGGCATGGCTATTGGTCTTGCGATGTTTGTGTCGGGTTTTTCGATTCAGCAACAATTTCTACAAGTCGGACATGAAGATATTGCATTTTCCTATATGGCAGGTGCGATCATTGCTGCGCTTACCGCAAGGCGAGTACGCGTGAGTATGTGCCATTCACTGATGGCTATTTTCATGCTCTGTTTTACCTGTTTGTATCTGTTCACCGAGCCTGCCATCTATGATCTGATGCCCGCTCATGCATGCGTCATTATTGTGCCCCTGTTGCTTGGCTATGTTTGCTTTATGGCGGCATCTGGGGTGGTGTTATTGCTGCATGATGCTCAGTATCAGCAAATGATTTGGGCGGCCTTTTTATTAGGAGCTGCGATTGCGATTGCGGCCGGTAGTTATGTGCTTTTACCGATGTTTAGTCTGCATGTCATATTGCTTATTTTGCTGCAGTTGATGTTGCTTGGTTGGTGGTTGCTCAGAGCATATATAAACCGCAGCATTGATGACGCAAAAACCATTCATTCGTTGAAAGCATTTCTATGTGCTGTGCTTATCGGTTCTTCAATTATTTATGGCGTGAGCGTGATGGCTGCACCTTATGGTAATTTATGGATGGTCTATGGGTTGAGGCTGGCTGCTTCGCTGCTGTTGCTTGGCTTGGTGTTGTATGTACTGCGCGCACCATTATCTATGATTAGTAAATATTATGTTTCTAGCGTGCTTGGATTTATGGCGGCAGTTTGTTTGGTCTCATATCTTTACCAACCACCACTTGCGCATCATGACCGTCATATTCGTGCGCGCATGATACATAGTGTTTTCTCGGAACAATTCTCAGGTGGTGAGAAGGTGGCGCTATGGAATGCTTTGCCGGAAGAATATGATCTGGTTGCGCAATATACAGGCGTCAGGCCCGTGGCTTTGTCGGTTGATATGGAGCCGTGTGATGTGGTGATGCTCATGTCATCTTCCTCTTACGACATGCCGGTGGTGCGGTGGTGGAATCAAGAGAATATCACGCAGCTCTATGATCTGGCTGCGAAGGATGGCCGTGTGATTTTGGCGGCGACCAAACCTATGCTAGATCGCCAGATGATGACATTGCTGAACACATTTGAACGTGTGGAATGGCTGCGTGAATCGGATGGGCATTATGTGCTGATGGGCTTTGATTCGAACCGTGATCCGGTGCATCGCATCAGAGAAATATCTGACGCATTAAAGGCGCGCCGTGCTGAGATGGGTGTTCGCTCCACACAAGAAGAAATTGCACGTTGGATGGATAGTCGCGAATTACCGTCCTCTTACCGCGCGGCAAAACTGCTGAGCAGGCTACAACCTGCCATGGCGTTTACATTTATAAGTGATAAGGCTGAAGCAGCAGAGGAAACGAAGTAAATGTTCAGGATTCTCGCTTCTGGCTGTCTCTGAGTTTGCCAAGCTGTTCCCCCATACGTCTGAGAGATGGGCTGGCATCATCGCGCGGCACGACCACTTCAATCAGGTTTAGTTCTGTGCTTGCGAATGCTGATTGCATGGCATCGTGAAGTTCTTGGCAGGTGGTGACACGATACGACTTGCCGTAACGAAGTAGCTCGGTAATTTGTGTGTAATCCCACGGATGAATATTGTTGAAACTACCGTCGATGATGTGGCGTTGTGTGCCGTAGCCATCGTTATTGAGCAGAAAGACGATTGGGTTCATGCCGTATTTTGCTGCGGTCGATAGCTCGATGCCGGTCATTTGAAATGCGCCGTCACCGACAATGCAGACGCAGCGAGAATCGGGTGCGCCAGCCATCGCACCAATGCCTGCGGGAATTGAGAATCCCATCGAGAGATAATAGGCATCGGATAGAAAGTGGTTGCGCCCGCCGGTGCGAAGATTGATGGCGCCAATTACGGCATCGCCGGTATCGCAGACAACCGTTGCATCGTCAGGTAGCTGCAAGCTTAACTGACGGAAGAAATAATCAATGCTGAGCGACTTGCTTAATTCATCGTCGCTGAGTGGCTGAGGAGCAGGGGCGGGCTTTGGTAATTTCTCTGGTGATTTGGGCGTAATATCTGCTGTGTTCATTTTCTCAAGCGCGTCTTTGAGTGTGACGTGCTCGTAGCTGCGCAGGCCAATGCGCACTTTTTCTGTCGTCAACAAAATGGAGCGTTTGCGGTCTACTTGTCCGGTGTATAGCCCTAAGAATACGTCGGTGATGAATGCGCCGAGCATGATAATGCAATCGCTGTTTTCAATATAATCCTGCACGGCTTTGTCTGATAAGCCGCCACTATAGACGCCGATATAGAGCGGGTTCTTTTCGCTGATGACGCTTTTGCTGAGTAAGGTTGATGCGATAGGGATGTTGAAATGTTGCGCTAAATCGGTCGCCAGATCGGTCAGGCCGTGGCGGTGTAATTCAACATCAGCAATGATGACTGGTTGCGATGATTTCTCAATCATGGCGGCGACATCTTCGATGAAAGCCTCTAAATTATCAGGGTCTGATTCGGGCAGCGGATGGTTCGGACGTTTGGGTTCGGTGATGGGAAGATCAACGACATCAAATGGAATTTCGATATAGCCGGGGCGGCTTTGGCGCTCCATTTCTTCGACGACGCGGATGATTTCATCGGCAGCGGTCTCGGCGTTTAGTAACACTGCGCTGGCACAGGTGACTTCTTCAAAGATGCGATGCTGCGTGTCGAAGGTGCGCACTTTATGGTGAATGAGCGAGTCGGCGGCACGATCAGATGCGGAAGGTCCGCCAGAGATGACCAGCAGCGGGCTTTTCTCGGCATAGGCGCACGCAACTGAGTTGAGCATGTTTAAGCCACCCACACAGTAAGTCACGCACGCGACTCCCAATGTTTTGTGCACGCGGGCATAACCGTCTGCAGCAAAACCAACCGATGGTTCGTGGGTGAGGGTGATGAGGTCTATTGGTGATTCATCGAGCCAGCGAAAGGTGGGCAGCGCAAAATCTCCGGGGATACCGAATGCATGGCGTACGCCTTTGCTATGAAGATATTGGAATAGAAATTCGCCGATAGTAGCCATGCAAAGATTATAGCATTCGCCATCGATAAAGCTAGCGAATCAGAATCGATCAATTCTGGTTTTGCTCTATCTGCGCCTGCTTATATGCTTCCTGATGTGCCAATTGGATGAGCGCGGTACGAAGCTCAGTTATTGGCAGATCGATCTGGTGCAATGCGGGGTGGCCGACTTCTAAATTCACCCATTTTTCAATCTCGCTCATGGGGGATTGCTTGCTAAGCGCGCCCGCTGCAATGGCTTCATCTAAATCTTGGACGGCCTTAAGCAGCTTCCATGACATGTGCCATGGTTGGCCTTTTAAGTAGTTTCTTAGTTGCGCCTGAGATTTTGGCGTGCCCAAATCACTTAAGCGAAAAGGGGGGTAGATGCGTTGAATATCAGGGTCGTACGAAGAGTAATGAACATCGGACATGGGTGCCTCGCTTTCTCACAATTTAGTATTGTTGTTATGAGAAAATCTTAGCGGAGTTTTGTTACAGTTTTGTGACGGTCGCGCTGGCCGAAATCATTGCTGGCTTAAACTGCGTCAAGTCGATAGGTTTTTATGGCACGCGAATAATCATGCGATTCATTACACATAATAAGGAGGCATACGTTATGCGCTTATCACTAATTCACCACAGTATTTTGCCTTTAATGTTATTCTTTTCATGTTTTAGTGTGCCTGCTTTAGCGACAGACAATAATAGCCTTTTGCTGCTTATCGATAGCTCTAACTCTATGTATGAAGAGTTGGGTGGCGAGAAGAAAATAGATGCGGTGAAAGAGACAATTGAGGCGTTGGCCCCCTCTTTTCCAAATGATTTAGATATTCGTGTGGCTTCTTATGGTCGCGACGCACGCAATTCTTGTTACACAATTAAGTCTTTTTCCCCTTTTGTAGATGGAAAAAACACATCGGGCTTAGAAAAGGCTCTAGAGGAATTTATTACACCTAAACATCGCAAGCCCATTGAGTCGGCATTAGAGCCTGCCGTATTCGCCGCAGAAGAAGGACATGAGCAAGGTAGTAACCATGTGGTGGTGATTACGGATGGCTTAGAGGCATGTGCGATCAATGTCTGTGATGAAGCAAGACGGTTAAGTTTAAGCAATCCGCGTTTGAAGATTCATGCGGTCGGCTATGCCATCGATATGAAAGCGTATCGTCCGCATATTATTCAATGTATTGCGGATGATGGTGCCGGGCAGTTCATCAATACGCATAGCAAGCAAGAGCTATCAGAGGCGCTAAAGACGATCATATCGTCAATTACAAAGCCTGAGACGGATAAATCGCCCAAAAAATGGCATTTGCTTGAGGAAATGACCTTTTCTGACGCCGATTCAATGAAAAACTGGCGCATAATGGACCCTGTTGAGGGTCAGCACACAGTAAAAGAGGGTGAATTGGTGTTGATAGCGCCTGAAAACGCCCATACAGATGATATTTCCCCCAAAAACCGACTAGAATTAGTGAAAAAGCTTCCAAATGGTGATTGGAAGATCAGCACACGCATCGATATGGAGTTTATTACCACCCATGAGGCATTTGAAATAGGCATTAGGGATAAAGAGGGGAATTACGTGGCGGCAAGCTTTTTGTCGCGCGGATTTGCTCCGGCCACGGTTATGTTGGCCGTTACCAGCAGCGACAATGGTGCCGTTGTAAGCAAGGAACGCCAAATGTTTCGTAATGTTCTGACAGGTTGGCAGGGAACGAGGAAAATGGCAGCGGAGCGCATGCCGTTTGATTTGGAGTTGATCCGAAAGAATGATCGCTATTTCGCGCGCGCCTTATCTGCCCAAAATGGGCGCTATCTCTTTGAAACAGAAGAGATAAAACTCGATCTAAAGCCGGAATCAATCTATTTGTCGTTATATCAGCGCCCGAATGACGTTCATCATATACCGCGTAAGAAACATCAAACTATTTCAACGTTAAAATGGGTTAAAATTTTTAATATTACCGACTAAATAAGTCGGTAATTTGCTGATAAATATACTGATGCCCTGCGCGCATTAATAAACTAATTCAATAATTTTGCTAAAATTTTAATGATTAGTTAACGAAAATCATGTAGTGTAGCGTAAATCATTTTTCGAAATGCCGTAAACGGTTAACGGAGACGACTATGCAACATGTAATTAAACACGTATTTTTATCAGTTATTCTGCTGATCGTGGCTTCCACCACGGTGTATGCAAATAATTCTAACGTTCAAGTAACGCGCATTCCTTGGCAGACGTCAGGCTATCAGGCGACTGACTCTTATTGGAATGAACCACCATTATCTTGTTTGCCTTGGCGCGCAGGAAAGTGGACTAGCGAAAGTGACAAACCATTATGTCACTGTCCGCCAGCTTCTATGTGTCCGAGCAGTGTGGCAGATTGGAATGCTAGCCCAATCGTTCCACCTTATATGCTGACGGCATGTTGTAATATTTCATGTCCGCGCGGTACCGTTGCCGATATTGACCCTTGTGGTCGTACTGAGACGGTTAATACTGGTTCAGAAGGCCAGGGCGCAGACCCTAATGCCCCAACGCAAGCTGAGCGTGTGGCGGCACGTATGAACACCAACATTCAGAAAGCCTTAGCAGAAGGCGTGATGAGTGTCGCAAATGAATGTCAATCGTGTCAGGATACGGAAGGCCCTGAAGAGGGTGATCCAAAAGACGTTGATCCGATTGGCTGTGAAGGCTTGAGCGGTTGTGAAGTGACCCCTCAGGATGCTTACACCATTTGTATTCCAACCTTGAGCTGTACACCAATTTCAGAAAATCCATGTGATAAGGTCACCGATTTGACCGATCCACATCGTGATCCTTCGCTACAGGCTACAACCGACATCTCTTGTACGGTGGCGGAAGCATTCTGTATTCTTGAAGGTACCGAGATTGTGCTGGTTGATGGTTCTAAGAAGAACATCGAAGACATCAAGCTTGGTGACAAACTCCGCAGTGGTGCGAAGAACGTGGTGATGGTTGAGGCTGTCTCTAAGGTGATTCGTAAGAAGGGCGCGCTACACTCTATCAATGGTAGCCGTGCATTCATTACTGCAGAACACCCTATCATGACCACTAAAGGTTGGAAGGCCATTGCTCCTAATAGTGACCTGGATCACAGTATTAAGATTCTAGGTGCGCTAGAAGTGGGCGATGAAATCGTAACAGCAGACGGCACAGAAACCGTCAAGACGATTGAAGCGAAAGACCTTGAGTCTGATGCTGGTGTTGCCACTTACAACCTGATTGTGAATGGTGATGGAACTTTTGTGGCTGACGGCGTTGTCGTCAAAAGCATGAGAAAATCAGCAATTTACTACTAATCGTTGCAACTAGGAGATAGACCATGAAACGTATCAACTTCTTCAAAAACGACCTAGGGAGCATTGCTCTCATGGGTGCTGCAGCGATTACATTGTTAGTTGTTGCGGCCGGTGTCACCATTGACGCTGCAAAATATGTCACTGTAAAATCCAAATTCCGTAATGCTGTGGATGCTGCTTTGCTTTCATCAGCTGCGGTTGCCTGGGAATATGAAAATGAATTGGATGAGGTGGCAACCCGCTTCTTCCATGCCAATTTCCCTGAGCAATATATGGGTTCTTTCAACCTCAGCGCAGTTCATGTTGAGCATAATGCCCAAGAGTTTTCTTGGACCATTCGCATGGACGGCGATGTTAACACTACCTTTGGTGCTTTGGTCGGGTTTGACTCGATCAGCATGAGCCACCAGGCGCGTGTTGAGGTGGATACCAGCGCCCATGTGGATGCTGTGTTCACACTTGATACTTCGGCATCGATGTGTACGACGACCCGTCGCGCACAACGTGACGATACCGATGAATATGCCATTGAGTATGTGCCAGATGGTGAATGTAAGAAGCTAGAAGCAGCTAAGGAGGCGTTGACCTATATTGCAGATCACGCATTCCCATCGTCTGCTACAGAAGCTGGCCCAATCTTTAATATGGGTGTTGTACCATTCAACCATAAAGTACGTTTGCCGCGTCAGGATAGTATTCCAGCGCCAATGCGTGCGGTTGAGGCTCGTAACCCTATCGAAGGCGATTTTGGTAATAATGTGACCTTTACCGTGAATACGGCAGGTGCCAATTATTACAGCAATCTGTCTGATGCAAACCCGCTTTCAGAAGTCATTTCACTGACTCGTATGAATAGCGCGGCTGCTAAGGAAGATCTGAAAGACAAAATCGATGATATTTTCCAAGGGCCACACGGTCTGGGTTGGACCCGCTCTAATATTGCGGCTTATACCGCAGCTCTGATGCTTGATCCTGACTATTACCGTCACTTTGATGGTGAGCGTCCAGGTGAGTTTCTACCAGAGAATGAGAAGATCGTTGTGATGATGACTGATGGTGCCAATATTGGTTGCTGCTGGTTCTCACACCCATACGGTACCTTTGAAAACCAGTATCTGTATCTATACGAAGCTGATTTGGCTCACCTGACCGGTCTGGATAAGGCTAGTGGCTGGGCACGTCAGTGGAAAACACAGTACAACATTCCTGAGGAAGGTCTGTGTAAGAAGATGAAGGAACGAGGTGTTATCATCTATTCTATTATCTTTGACGTAGAAGATGGCGATCCAGGTGGGCAGCAGATTAAAGAAGCCTACAAGGATTGTGCAAGTAATGACCAATTCTTCTTCGATGTGAAATCGGATGAAGACCTCAAGAACGCATATCGTACGATTGCTAGTTCGTTCATGCCACTGCGCTTGAGCTACTAATAACGTACACACGATACGAAGGAGGGGAGCCAAGCGGCTCCCCTTTTTTGTGGGTGCGCTTTGGTAGGTGAAAGCGTGAATTGGGATTAGGGTGTCTGGCGGTCTCGGCGCGATTCGAACGCGCGGCCTTCGCCTTCGGAGGGCGACGCTCTATCCAGCTGAGCTACGAGACCGTGCGCTCTTTCATACCAGATAGAAAAGTCAGGACAAGTCGGTTGTTAGTAGCCCGATGCGTCGGCAAAGAAATTCTCAGCCCATTCTTCTTCGGCAAATTCTACATCATAGAGCAGCATGGTTTCTGGCATGTCTTGCTGGTTTGATGGGGCGGCTTCTTGCTGCGCGATGGTCGTGGCTTCTGGAGCGGTTGGCGGGTTGCCGACGGCACCGATAAGAATAAATAGACCCACCACAGAGGCCATGACGACATAGCGCATGGATGGCACATATAGCCACGCTTTGAGCAGTCTTAACGGCGCAAAGAGAGGGAATTGCCTGCGAGGATTCTCCTTAGCAAGCTGCACGATTCTACTGACCGCTGCGTCATCTGCCGCAGGGATATAGAGGGAGCGTAGCATCTCATGTGTCGATTTATTATCCATACCGTTCCATCCGCTCTGTCACCACCTGACTGCGCAACTGCGTGCGTGCACGTGAAAGCAGTGATTCCAGCGCTTTAACTGATATACCCATCATATCAGCGATCTGTTTTTGAGACAAATCCTCAAAGTAGAACAGATTCACCGCAATGCGCTGACGTTCGGGTAGCTCTTTTAATACGCTTCTAAGTGCCATTTGCCTTTGTTTGTCTATTTGTTCATCTTCTGCCGTGGGGCCTTCATCTGGAATGTCATCCTTCAGCTCACTGACGCTGCGGTTACGTTTGCGTAGTAAATCCACGGCCTGATTGTATAAAATCCGGTAAAACCACGTAGTAAAGCGGGCTTTCTTCTTTGCCTTCCAGCGCGCCTTTCCTGACCATATTTTCATAAATGCTTCTTGAACGACGTCTTCCGCATCTTCTGCGTGTAGCACCCAACGATAAACCTGGCGGTAGAATCGCTGGTGGTGGCGAGAAACCAGGGTTTCAAACGCTCTCACCTCGCCTGCATGGATAAAATCCATGAGGCTTTCATCAGGCATATCCTTGAATGCTAACACTAAATCGACCGCCTATTCACCCGGTTCTGGGTGATGACCACCGCCATGTGGTGGTTTATGGCCTTTGAACTTCTTGCGACGTTCCATTTTCTGTTCCACATGTTTGATTTTCTCATCATCTGACATGCTTTCCCAGCGTTCTTCCATTTTTTCGAGCCGTTTTTGACGTTTCTCTTCAATGGTTTGGAGCTTCTCTTCCTTGCTCATTTTTTCCCATTTTTCTTTGCGCTCTTTATGGAATGCTGCGCGTTCTTCAGGTGACATGTTCTTTATTTTCTCGCGCATGCCGCCTTCGTGATGTTCTGCATAGGCTGGGGCTGCATTTAGCGCCAATACAGAGCATGTTAGTATCAGTAGATGTTTTAGCATCAGATCCTCCTTAGTGTTGTATCTGTAATACGATGCCCATAAAGAATTCCGTCGCATTAAATGCGAAAAAAGAGCGCTTTGCAATCCTGACATCTTCCGCCATAGTGTTCTGGGGGCTTTAGACTAGATGAAAAGCAATGTCATACCTGTGATTTTATCTGGTGGCGCGGGAACGCGACTATGGCCTTTATCTCGTCGTGATTATCCAAAACAATTCCTGAAACTGCTGAGCGAATATAGCTGTATACAGAATACGGCGAAGCGCATGAGAGCTGTGTGCGACGATATTTATGTGGTGGCTGCCGAGCGCTATCGTTTTGCTGTGGCAGAGCAGTTGCAAGAAGTATCATGCACGCCAGAGCGCATTTTGCTTGAGCCAGATGGACGTAACACGGCGCCCGCGATTGCATTAGCGGCATTATCCATTGCTCAAGATCGCGAAGACCAAATTATGGTAGTGGTGCCATCAGATCATTTAATCAGCGATGAGGCGGCTTTTTATGAGGCGCTGGAGCGTGCAGCCAAATTATCTGATTCAGGCCGTTTGATTACGCTTAGTGTGACACCTGAATCTCCAACCACGCAGTATGGCTATATCAAGCAGGGCGCGCCGATCATTAATCATACGGATGCGTATCAGCTCGATGAATTTATCGAAAAGCCGGATATTGAGCGTGCTAAACAGCTTCTCCAAGATAAGAAATATAGTTGGAATAGCGGTATATTCGTTGGCAAGGTCGCGACGTTTTTAGCAGAGATGAAGCGCTTGTGCCCAACGGTTGTCGATGCGGCATATGATGCGCTTCGCACTGCACGCAAAGAGACTGACTTTACTTTTATTGGTGCTAAGGCGTATCGGGAATCACCTGCGATATCGTTTGATTATGCGGTCATGGAACGAACCGATAAAGCAGCCGTCATTCCGGTGAAAATGGGCTGGTCGGATTTAGGGTCTTATGAGCAATTATGGCAAAACACCCCTAAGGATGAGGCGAATAATGCCGTTGTGGGCGAAGCCGCTTTGCTCAGAGCCCGGGGCAATTATGTCCATAGCGAAGACCATATTACGGCGCTCATTGGGGTAGAGAATCTATTGGTCGTTGCGACCCGGGATGCCGTATTGGTGGCGAATCGATCAGAGGATCAAAATATTGGCGCGCTGGCTAAAGAGCTGATTAAGCATGGCAAGAGTGAGGCGATTGAGCATCGCCGTGTGTATCGTCCGTGGGGATATTATGAGGCGCTATATATTCAAGAGGGTGTGCAGGTAAAGGCGCTTAGCATAAAACCGGCGAGCCGCATGTCGTTACAGAAGCATGAAAAACGCTCTGAGCATTGGGTGGTGATTGAAGGTGAGGCGCGTATTACTGTCGGGCAGGAACAGAAAATCATTGAAGCGAATGAGTCGATTTTTGTGCCGGTTGGTAGCGCTCACCGTATTGAGAATGTCAGCGAGGATGACTGGCTCAAAATCATTGAGGTGCAGTCCGGCGAATATATCGGCGAGGATGATATCGTCCGGATTGAGGATGATTATGGCCGCAAAAAACCGAACAAAGAAACGCGTAAAGACGAGCCGTCTTAAGCGTTCTTTTTCTTCAATCCCAGATCAATCGTCTCTTCCCAATAAGCAGGCTTAATATCCAGCTCATCGGTCATTTTGCCAGCGGCAATAGCGCCCGGATGAGGGGTGCGGCTGATTGGGGGCGCAGGAGGTGGCTTTAGCTCTTCCTTGCGTTTATGGATGATCATCTTCTCGTTACGCTTTTCATGATTTGGCGGGTATTTAAAACCTACTGCCCACAAATCAATAAAGTCACGCGACACTTGAATATTGGTAAAGCCAGCTTCACGCAGATGCGTGCCTAGGCTCTTAGCGGTGAAGGCCGTTTTATGTGCCATGAATAAGTTGCCTCGTTCCATTGAAGAGCGAAGACCATACATAATATCGATGGCACAGATTGGACCGGCCGGTGATTCGTAAATTGGCTCTTCTAAATCACCGTTGGCAACAAAGGTGGCAACGGTTTGGATGTCTGGCAGGGTAACCAGAATGTGTCCTTCATCTTTGATGACGCGGTGAAATTCTTTCATCGCAGCAGGGACGGTATGCGGATAGAGATGCTCGACATTGTGTGAAGACCAGATAGCGTTGACAGAACCATCTGGAATCATAGACATATCCAGCATGTCAGCGACGATATGCGGCTTCACGCTTGGGTCGATGTCCAGTCGTAGTTCAAACCATTCTTTATCGTTCTTGAATGATTTGTGTAATTTATCGGCATTAGGTTGCCCGCAACCAATATGCAGCACAATTTTACGGCCATTGGCTTCTTTCTCAATAGCGGCGAAAGAAACGCTCTTCGGTGCTGCCTTAGCTGCAGGTTTTTTAGCCGCTGTTTTAGCTGGCGCTTTACGTGGTTTTTTCGTTTTTGACTTTGCCATGATTATGCTGCCTTTTTCGTCTCTAATCCTTGAATTGCACGAATTTTTGCATCCACCGGTGGTGGGAATTTCTTCTCAGCAATCTCTTTTACTAACTGAACATGCAGCGGCATGGTTTTCTCTAGTGAGTATTTATCGACCATGAGCTTGCGCGCTGCATCACGTACATGTTGCATGCGTGTTTTGTGATCAAGCACTTCGTAGATTTGTTCTGCCAGTGCTTCGTGATCAAAGAAATCAACCAAGAAGCCTGTCTCACCATGGGTGACCACTTCACGTACCGGCTGGGTGTCAGATGCGACAAGGGCACATCCGCACGCCATCGCTTCCATGCTAGACCATGAAAGGACAAACGGATAGGTCAGGTAGATATGTGCTGCGCTTACTTGCAGTACAGAGATCAGATGGTCGTATGGTAGCGTGCCGACAAAGTGCATGCGGTCCATATCTAGATCTACCTTCTTCATCCACATTTCGCGGTATGTTGTGCCTTTTGGCGCTTTACGGCCATAGCTTACCTCATCTGCGCCAATAGCAATGATGTGGCAGTTTGGGCGGTCTTTCAGAATCTTTTCAGCGGCTTTCATGAAGGTTGGGAAGCCTCTGTATGGCTCGAAGTTACGTGCAATATAGGTAACCACTTCATCGCCATGCTTGAATTGTACGCCTGGCTTAACCTTCACATTACGTTTTTGGTCTGGTTTTGCCACGTTCGTATTAATACCGTCATGAAGCACAGAGATTTTATGCTGAAACTCTGGCGGGTTGAGCGAATTTTGCCAATGAGTCGGACTGATACCCCAATCGGTTGAGACCATGCCTAGCAAATGGTGTGCGTTTTTGGTTCGCACGCGGGCTAGATCGTCTTCGGTGCGCGTGTCTTTAGGGTCAAAGCCGACATCGACGCCAACGCCATGATAGAAGAACTCAAAGAAGCTGAGAACAGGCGTATCAGGATAGACGTCTTTGACATAAAGCGCGTCACCCCAACCTGGGTGACAGCAAATCACATCAGGGACAAAGCCTTCTTCGTTTTTAAGTTTATTGAGCATGCGCCACGCCTCTTGGCCTTGAATAACAGCGCGCTCAAAATGGATCATATAGCGGTGGCAATGCGGTGATTCACGGCGTTGCAGGCCGTAAGTGACGCGGTGTACGCCTTCAATTTCAATATTTTTACTTTTGGTAAGAAAGACCACCAGATTATCCGGATCTTTCGCAAATTCCTTGCAGAGATACTTGTACTGACCCGGCATATTCGGGTGCATGAATAGCACTTTCATGATCGCCCTATTTCCTAATATTTATTAATGAGGTGCGATGGTTAGCACAGCTTTTGATCTGTCGCGAGAAAAAAATGCGTTAAAACCGCTTGTATTTGTACAGTTAGTGCACGTCAAGGGGGCGTTATTTTATGAAATCTTAACTTTATTAATCTTTCAAAAGCGTATAATAGACTCAGCTCGGATAAGCAAAAATATTAGGAGTATGCTATGACCCTATCACTCAGCGTCGATCAAGCGACTGAAATTGAAGAAACAAACATTGTAACTATCGATGGTTCAGAGATCACGACAGATGGCGATTTGTTTGATTTTGCAGCGCGCGAAGTAATTTTCTTACATTTAACTGGCACCAGCGGTAACGACACGATTACCGGAACGAGTGCTGCAGAAGAGATCATTGGCGGCAATGGCTCGGACAATATTACTGGCGGCGATGGTAACGATACCATTTATGGCGGCGATGGTATTGTCGATGCAGATGATTCAGCCGATACGATTGCGGGTGATAATGGTGCGGACTTTATTGTCGGTAATACAGGCGATGATGTGCTGTATGGCGGTGTTGGCGTGGCCGATTCTGAGGCTAGCAGTGACACGATTTATGGTGGTTATGGCCGCGATGCGATTTACGGTAATGCGGGTGATGATTCACTTTATGGCGGCGGTGCTGCTGCTGATCCTAACGATCTAGGTGATACCATTGCAGGCGGTAAGGGCGCCGATTACATTATCTCAAACGGTGGTAATGATGTGATTTATGGTGGTGGCGCTGCTGCTGATCCTGGTGATGGCAATGATACGATCTTTGCCGGTGTGGGCGATGATGTGGTGTATGGCAATGGTGGTAATGATGTGATTTACGGTCTTGCTGGTAACGATCAGCTGCATGGCGGTATTGGTGATGATATTTACGTCTTCCTTGGTAGTGATGGCATTGATGTAATCAACTTCTTTGAAGGCGCTGGTTCTGCTGGCGGTGATGTGATTCAACTGAGATCGAATATCAATGGTTCGGGCATTACCACGGCACAGCAAGCAGTGGATGCGATTACCTATTCGGGTAATGGTTCGGCAGTCTTGTTGCTGGGTGGGTCAAATATTCTGACGATTGAAAGCCCCGGCACGATGAGTGCGGACGATTTCCAGATTATCTAATTATTGTAATCTTATCTAACCGATAATTTCTGACGGATTCATTGCGGCGCGCGTTTTCGCGCGTCTGCTTTCGCGTGCAGACATGTAGGCATTGAATAAGGTGCCCGCAATGATCACGATGGCGCCAACCACGGTGAGCGGTTCAATGACTTCGTCAAAGAAGAAATACGCGATGACCGCGATGAAGATCAATTGCACGAAATTCAGCGGAATCACGGTGGTGTACGGTACTTTGGAAAGCGATTCGGCAACAGCCAGCTGTTGCGAATATGCTAGCAGCCCGATAATTGCCAGCCACATCCAGTCAATCGCCTCTGGTGCAACCCAGTGGTACAGGCCAAACGGTATCGAGATGGCTGTCGTCATCAGCAGCATGAAAAAGGCGATTTTGTTGCTGGTTTCCGTGCGCGTTAGGAATTTGATGATATTGCCACAAGAAGCAAACCCAAGCGCTGCTAACAGCGCAAATACGATGCCTTCATTAACGCCCTCTATACCCGGACGAGTAATGATAAGTACCCCTAAAAAGCCTGATCCGATACAGACATATGCATAGAGGTTTGGGCGTTCCTTTAGCACTAAAATGGCAATGATGGTGCCAAATATTGGCGCACAGAAGAGCAAGGAAGTATGCATGGATAGCGGGATGAGCGTGAGCGCGTAGAAGGATAGTGAGAAGGAGACAAATTCCAACACGGCGCGTGCGGAATATAACCCCCATCTGGTGGTGTTAAACGCTTCTTTTAAGCCCTTGCGATAGAGCCAGGGTATCATGCAGACCAGTGCGAAGGCATTGTAGCACAACACAATTTGAAACGTATGAAAGCTAACAGAGATGTGGCGCACAATACCAATGATAATGGCGGCACTTAACAGCACATAAATAAATAGTAGGATGGCCTGCACCGTATCGGATAAGAATTTCATTAGATGACAAACTGCTCTTTGATGATGCGTTCTTCCAGATTATGCTCTGGATCGAACAGCAGGGATAGTTTGATGGAGCGCTCTTCGTCGATGGAGACACTGACGACATCGCGGATTTCGGTGAAATCGGCCACGGCACTGACAGGGCGTTTTTCTGGCTCCATGACTTCCATGATGATGCTTGCGGTATGGTGAAGCTGCGCACCTTTCCAGCGGCGAGGGCGGAAGGCTCCCATAGGAGTAAGGGCGAGCAGATTGCCCGATAGTGGGATGATAGGGCCACCTACCGAGAAGTTATGCGCGGTACTACCTGCTGGCGTAGAAATTAGCACGCCGTCACAGATCAGTTCGTTTAGGCGGACGACATGGTCGACGCTGATTCGGATTTTAGCTGCTTGTCGGCTCTCGCGGAACAAGGACACTTCGTTGATTGCTAGCTGGTGCTTTTCTTTGCCGTCAATGGTGCGGGCATACATAGAAAGCGGATGCAGAATATTGGTGCGCGCTTCTTGGATGCGCTCAATGAGGCGATCAGGCGAATAACTATTCATCAAAAAGCCGACTGTGCCACAATTCATCCCGTAGATAGGGATGTGGCGGTGCATATATTGGTGTAGCGTTTGTAGCATGAATCCGTCACCACCCAATGCGACGATCACGTCGGGGCGGGCGCGTTTACGGCTCATATCCAAGAATGTGTAGCGTTCGCTCAGTTCTTTCAGGGCCTCTTGGGCCTTTGGTGACTCGTCTGCTAAACAGCCTATTTGTAAATTTTTATCCATGCGATTATGGTCTTAAATAATTAACGCTCACTGATTATTAGCAGGTTATGAACGCAATACAACATCAAGCAGCGCGGCGGGGAGAAAATTTTCCAGTAGCCTCCTATTTATTGCCGGCTCATGCACGCATGCCGGTCTTGGCCTTTTATGATTTTGCGCGCGGCGCAGATGATATTGCCGACGCACCCAATGTTAGTGCAGGGGATCGCAGGTCAGGACTGTTAAGGATGGTTAGTGCGTTGAAAGAACGCACCTATCAGGAATTGCCGCCTTGGGCGGTCGCCTATGGGGAATGTACAAAGCAGGGCGTGATTGCCCCGCAATTCGGCATCGATCTGCTACAGGCATTTTTGCTGGATACCGAGAAAAGCCGCTATGATGATTTAGAAGAATTGCTCGATTACTGCCGCTACTCGGCGAATCCGGTTGGGCGTATGGTGCTGCAAGTATGCGGTGAAGAGCGTGCGGACTTGGTGGCGTCTGACGCGATTTGTACCGTGTTGCAATTGCTGAACCATATTCAGGATATGGGTAAGGATGCGCGAGAGCTGGACCGCATTTATATCCCTCAGTTATGGCTGGCCGAGCAATCACTTGGCGATGATGCCTTGCTGCAACCACGTATGAGCACGCCGCTCAGGGTGGTGGTGGATCAGCTGCTTGATGTGTGTGATGATCTGTTAATCGTTGGAGAAAAGTTACCTGCAACGATTCGTGATCGGCGTGTGCGTGCAGAGATTTGTATCATTTTAATGATCGCAGGTGCGCTTTGTAAAAAGCTCAGAAAACGTGACCCGCTTCGCCATCGAGTTGGTTTATCAAAGCTGTCACTTCTCATAGCGGCGATAAAAGGGGTTGGCTTAAGCCTCAGATCGCGTAGAACATCTGTATGAGTGAATCCAAACGCAGCAATTTTTATTGGCCGATGCAATGCATGGCAAAGCCTCGTAGAGATGCGATGATGGCGCTATATGCCTTTTGTCGGGCGGTTGATGATATTGCCGATGGTGAAAGTGTGACAAAGCTCGAGACATTGCAGCAATGGCAGGATTGGATTGATTCGATTTATGAAGGGCGAGCGGTTACCGAACTGGTGCCTAATTTGGCTAAAGCCATCGCCGAATATGATCTCGATAAGGTTTATTTCTTAGGCATTATTGAAGGAATGCGCATGGATGCGAATGGCCCGGTGGTGATGCCGGATTATGAGACATTGCAGCGCTATTGTTATTGTGTGGCTGGGTGTGTGGGCCAGTTGACTGTGCAGATTTTAGGATGTCGCGATGAGTCGCATCGCCGATTAGCAACCGAGCTTGGGCACGCATTACAACTAACCAATATTTTACGAGATGTAGAAGCAGATGCGCGCATGGGTCGCGTCTATCTGGCGAAGCCTTGGTTTGAAGAGGTGAAATTAGAGGCGCTGGATGCAGCGGCGATCGTGCAGGACCCCTCTTGTGTGGCTGATGTGTGCGCGATTGGCGCGATGCATGCGCAGCTTCATTATGACAAAGCGAATCACATTATTAAGCAAAGCTCACAATCGGCACTATTGCCTGCGTTACTCATGAGAGATGTGTATTTTCGATTATTCACCAAGATGCGCAAAGATAAATGGCGCCGTGCTACGCGCTATGAGCTATCGGGAATGGATGCGTTTTTGCAGTTATGCAAAGCGCCGCGCTATTTAGTGGCTTAAATTTAATTTGAAACGGCCTGGCGGATCAGCGCGATGACATACGGCAAATTGTCGATGTCTTTATCTTTTGAACGCTCTAGCACCATATTCACTAGCTCATTCGCATATTGCATATTGCCCGGCTCTTTATTGTCGTCTTGCATCGATTTAACCGACATCAATACCATGCGCACCGCATCAAACATGCTGTCAGGTAGCTGCGTTTTGCCATAAAGCGCCTTGAAGCCCAGCGGGCCTTTATCGTGAATGAGTTTGCGTGCATTAGAGCGTGGAATACCCGCCAGACGCGCTAGCGAGATTTCGAAGAAGCTTAAATGGCCGCGGCATAAAGCGGATAGAATGATGGATGGGCTGAGGCGGCCAGAGTTGATCATTTGAATGACGGTGCGATCAATTTCTTCATCGGGCTGATTGTAATTCAGGAATTCTAGCGTGATGGCTTCGCGCGCCTGATCCATAGCAGCGGAAGAGATTTTGTATTTCTCTTTCAGCTTATCTGCCATGGTATCAGAGACGTAATTCACTAACTTCTCAACGACATTGGCGGGAACAGCATTACGCTCAGACATGGCCGATGTAATATTCTCGCGATCAGAAAATTCTTCTAAGATTTGCTCGTACGTATTTTCAGCAATCTCAGCACCTTCATTTTTTAGCAAGGTTTCAACGACTTCTTCATATTGAGAATCAACCAATGCTTCAGACACACGGCTGGAGACGGCGCCGCGCTCAGAAATTTTCACGAGCTTATTTACTTCGCGTGTGCTCTCGACGATAGAGACCAAATCATTGTCGCTGAGTACGTCGGATGCTTCTAGCACCGGCAAGGCAACACTCTCTACGTCTTTGGCTAAATGGAGCATGATATCGCGCGGGACATCGTGATTGTCTTTGAGCTCTTGGCTGAGCACCTCGCGTACACGTTCTTCCGCATCTTTCATCATCAAACGAAAGATTTGTTCAGCGAAAATAAATTCTTTTTCCTGGAAAGAGCCGTCTTTGTATTTGTCAGCGATTTTACCCAAAACATTGATGCGCGAATCCGTTGACGAATCCTGCATGAGTCGCTCTACATCAGATTTAGATAATTCTTCCTTAGGCTGACCGTCCTGATCAGTGGAACCCGTCGACATCTGCCACACTCCTGCCCATCATAGAGAGTAAATATGACATATTAACAACTGACTTGTCATGTCCTTCTTCATGAATGCGGGTAACTAGGCGAACAGAAAGTTCTTCCGTGTCAAAATCCCCACGGCTTTGCTCATCTTGCATGAGATTGTAAAGAATTCGAACAGGGTCGCGGTAGCGCTTAGGCATGCCGGATTTATTGTATAGCGCATCGAAGCCTTTATCACCGATATCGCTGAGTAGAATATGCGCATTTTCAGTAGGAATACCTACGCGCTTTGCCATTGCGGTCTCAAAGAAGCGCAGATCACCCATGCACAGCGCGCGCATGATAAGGCTGTGGGTTAGCCGGCTGTTTTTATGCATATGCTCGACAAGCTCAATCAGATCTGACTCGCTCATCCAAGGGGATAAAAACTTTAGCATAGATGCTTCGCGTGCATCTTCGAGTTTTTGATCGATCTGCTTCCAAGTGAAGCGGTATTTTTTCGTCAGTTGCTTGCGCAAATTGCTGCTGACCATAACAAATAGCTGCTCTGAATAAGCATATGGCAGGCCGCCGCGATAGACCATATCTTCCAGCACCGAGCTGTGATTATTGAAGTGCGTCAAGATTGACGCATAGCATTCATCATCAAGCTGTGAGGTCTCGTTGTTAATGAGTGCCTTTGCCACGCTTGGCTCGCGCTTATCAATCAGTGTTTTAGATACGGGCGTTGAGACATAGCGACGTGATGCGACTGCAACCAGTTTAACGATATTCTCTGTCGCTTCGCACAGTTGAATCAATTCGTCATCGTCAAGCACGGGTGAATATTCTAGCACGAGCGAGCTAATCTCACTTGCGTCATCAGCTAGGCTTGAAATCACATCATGCGGTGCATCTGGGCAGTCTTTTAGGGTTTCTGCCAGCGTTTTTCTCACGCGGATTTCGGTATCTTTAAGCAGAAGTTTGAAGATGTCTTCAGCGACTTCTTTTTCGCGTTGAGTGAAGCGGCGTGACTGATAATCTAGGCACATTTTTTCCGCAATCGCACAGCGAATATCTGCCGATGGCTCATGTATTAGGCGAGAAATATCTGCCTGAGTCAGAGAAAATGTCATGATTAGCTGCCGCCCATTTGTTTTATCGTTATTATGTTAATTTTGTCAGTTATTTGTTAAGTATTCGTTAAAAATGTTAATGAAATTTGATGTAAATTTATCCGGTATTTGCGCTAGATAATTATCTGATCATGCTTTACAAGAATTGCTCATTATTTTTCAGGAGTATACATGGCTAAGAACACGCTAGAAAATCTGCAAAAGACGATCACAGAACGTAAAAAAAATGGTGATGCAGCCTCATCCTATGTCGCTAAACTCTTCAAAAAGGGCAAAAAAAAGATGGCCCAAAAGGTGGTTGAAGAAGCAGGCGAGGTGGCGGTTGCCGCCCTTGCTGAGGGGCCGGATGAGCTAAAGTCTGAAGCGGCCGACCTGCTATTTCACCTCATGGTGCTTTTGAGCGACTCAAATATTTCTGTGTCTGAAGTGTTGGATGAGCTGCAAAGCCGTGAAGGAATTTCGGGGATTTCTGAGAAGCAAAATAGGAATAATGACTAACCAAACGCGGTTTTAGCCAAATTAGAGAGGGAATATGGCCTACGATTCGAATAATATTTTTGCCAAGATTATCTCAGGTGAAGTGCCAACCCGCATTTTATACGATGATGAGGTGGCGCTGGCCTTCAACGATATTTCTCCAGCAGCCGATATTCATGTATTGGTGGTGCCGAAGGGCGAATATGAGTCCTTTGATGATTTTGCCCGAATTGCAGGTGCGGATGTAGTCGCAAAATTTTTCCAGGCGGTGCAAAAGGTGGCTGAACAGTTGGGCGTAACCAAGACAGGTTATCGTCTGATCACTAATCATGGACAAGATGCCCACCAGACCGTGCCGCATTTTCATGTCCATATTCTGGGTGGTAAGCCGCTCGGGCCGCTAGTCGCTGGTGATGCCTTGGAGCGCTAGGGCGTTTTTCGTCTCATAAAGTGGTAGCCCGACAATGGCGCTGTGTGAGCCGCGCATAAAGGATATTAGCGCTTGTGCTGCGCCCTGAATCGCGTAGCCGCCTGCTTTACCTTCCCATTCACCGGTTGAGATATACCAATCGATATCGTCTTGGCTGAGCCGTTTGAATTGCACGATCGAATCGAGGGTGCGCGAATAGACTAGTTTTTGATTCTGACATAAGCACAGATGGGTCAGCACATGGTGGCGGCGACCTGACATACGCTTAAGGCAAGCACGTGCCTCGTTCTCGTCTTCGGCTTTGGGTAGAATATCGCGGCTAAAGGCGACGGTGGTATCGGCAGATAGAATCAGCGCATTGGCATGTTGGTTGCTGACATGCAGCGCTTTGCTTTCTGCGATACGTTTAACATAATGGCGTGGCAGCTCGCCTTTGCGTGGCGTTTCATCAATATCGGCGGGAATAATATCATCTGGAGTGATGCCGATTTGTTTAAGCAAAGCCAATCGACGAGGTGAGGCAGATGCTAAAATGAAGCGGGGCCGGGACATGGGCCTATTTGTGGCGGAACTTAATCCGTCCTTTGGTGAGATCGTATGGAGTCATCTCAACAGTGACTTTATCACCCGCAAGCACACGGATACGGTTCTTGCGCATTTTGCCTGAGGTATGCGCCAGCACTTCATGTCCGTTCTCTAGCGTTACACGGAACATTGCGTTGGGAAGCAGTTCCTCGACAACACCTTCGAATTCAAGCAGATCTTCTTTAGCCATTTAAATTACCTAATATGTAAAACACAGATCAGGGTAAATAGCCGTCTTGCGGTATCAAAATCAAGGGTTATTCTTCCATCAAGTTGATTTTGTAGCAATTCAGAGCCTTCATTGTGGACGCCACGGCGTGCCATATCAATGGCTTCAACGCGGTGTGGCTCCCCTCCATTAACGGCGGCGAGGTAGCTCTCAACCATGATGAAATAATCTTTTACAATGCCTTTAAAGGGCTTGATCGGCAGAATCACATCACGTGCTTCGGTTAAAGTGTCCGAGGTGATGCGAATGAGCAAGCTATTGTCTTTAATGCTCAAATAGACCTCGTAAGGGCCTTCTTGGACGCAATGGGGTTTGAAGTGATTGCGTGCCAGCAAATCGGCAATAGCGGTTGCCCGCTCGCGCTCCACTTCCTCGGAGCGGCGGATAATACTGCCTTCATCTAACGTGATGCTGGCGATACATTCGCGCGTTTTAGTTTCTACGTTCATATTCCCACTATAACGGAATATGTTGCAGTGCGGTAGGATTATTTTTCCAAGCGTTTTCTGACGGATAGGGCGTGCGCACCTAATCCCTCGCTATCGGCGAGGTGTGCGGCTTGATGTCCAATTGCCTGAATTGAGTCTGCCGTGCAGCGAATCAGCGAGCTTTTCTTGATGAAGTTATTGACGGATAAGCCTGAAGAGAAGCGCGCAGTCTGCGATGTAGGCAATACGTGTGATGGTCCGGCCAGATAATCGCCAATGGCTTCTGGCGTGTGGCGGCCTAAGAAAATCGCGCCAGCATGGCGCACACCTTGCGCAAATTCTTCTGGATTATCGATGGCGAGTTCTAAATGCTCTGGGGCGATGCGGTTAATGAGCGGGATCGCATCTGTTAAGCTATCGACTGTGATAATCGCGCCGAAATCCTGCCAAGACTGGCTTGCAATCTCGCTACGCTCTAGGGTTTTGAGCAATGCATCGATAGCACGGCTGACCTGATTGGCATATTCCACGCTATCGGTAATGAGGATCGATTGGGCCATCGGGTCATGCTCGGCCTGAGACATGAGATCGGCGGCCATCCATTCCGGATCATTTTTATCATCGGCAACTACCAGAATTTCGGATGGACCAGCGATCATATCGATGCCGACGGCTCCAAATACCTGACGTTTTGCTTCGGCGACATAGGCATTGCCGGGCCCGACGATGGATGCGACGCGCGGAATGCTATCGGTACCAAAGGCAAGGGCCGCCACTGCTTGTGCGCCGCCAACGCGGTAAATCGCATCGACCTCAGAGAGTTTTGCTGCCGCAATCACCACCGGATTGATGATGCCATGCGGGGTGGGGACCACCATCTGGACACGTTCAACCCCTGCGACTTTTGCCGGGATGGCGTTATGCATGACAGAGCTTGGGTAGGTGGCGCGGCCACCGGGCACGTAAATGCCGACCGCATCGATTGGACGCCAGCGCCAGCCAAGGCCTGTGCCTGTCTCATCGATATAATATTCATCGGATGGCAACTGTTTTTCGTGATAGCGTTTCAAGCGCCCTGCCGCGAGTTTCAGCGCATCGAGTGTTTCGTCGGGGCAGTCTTTAATGGCCGTATCGATTTCTTCTTCAGATAGCTCAATGCTGGTTTCGCTTAAATCTAAGTGATCGAATTGCTGGGTGTAATTCTTCAGCGCGTCATCGCCATTGATGCGCACATCGGCAATGATATTGGCGACCGCTTCGGTAATTTGAGCGGGTGCCGCCTCGCGCATATCGAGCAGGCGCTTAAAGCTAGCTTCGAAATCCAGCTCGTTTGCATCAAGCCGCAAGGTCACGGAGTGCTCCTTCGAATTGCTCGATTAACGGGTTGAGCCGGTCAGCTTGCGTTTTTAATGCAGTGCGGTTGACGATTAAACGTGAAGAGACTTCGCGCAGCACCTCGACTTCAACCAAACCATTGGCTTTTAGCGTGCCACCAGATGAGACCAAATCGACGATGCGTTCACACATGCCGAGTGTGGGTGCGAGCTCCATTGCGCCATTGAGTTTAATGCATTCTGCCTGCACGCCGCGCTCAGCAAAATACGATTTGGTGAGGTTCGGGTATTTGGTGGCAATACGAATGTGACTCCATTGGCTTGGATCATCTGTGGAGGCGATGTCAGCCATTTCCGCAACCGATAGGCGGCATTTACCGATGCCAAGATCAATAGGCGCGTAGAGTTCGGGGTAGTCAAATTCATCGAGCACGTCACTACCAACAACGCCAATCTGCGCAGCGCCTTGAGCAACAAAGGTTGCAACATCAAAGCTGCGTACTCGAATGATAGAGAAGTCATCGTGGTTGGTAGCGAATTGTAATGAGCGGTTGCTGCTGTCAAAGAACGCACCTTCGGGGAAGATGCCGACCTTGTCGAGCATCGGTTTTAACTCGTCATAGATGCGTCCTTTCGGGATCGCAAAAATCAATGGCTTGCTCATTATTCTACTCGTTCTATTTCGGCGCCACAGGCTGCCAGTTTTTCTTCTAACCGCTCGTAGCCGCGGTCTAGATGGTATACGCGGTGTATCACAGTCTCACCTTTGGCTGCAAGTGCAGCAATTGCTAAGCAAACCGATGCGCGCAAGTCGGTTGCCATGACTTCGGCGCCGCGCAGCTCGTTCACGCCTTTGATATGCGCCATGCGACGGTCTATCGCAATATTAGCGCCCATACGTGTGAGTTCTGGTACGTGCATGTAGCGATTTTCAAAAATGGTCTCAGTAATGTGTGACTCGCCGTCAGCCATGCTTAGCAGCGCCATGATCTGCGCCTGCATATCGGTTGGGAAACCGGGATAAGGGTCGGTCACGATATTGGCAGGCTGTAAAGGCCCATCTTTTTTGGTCACTTTAATGCCAAGATCGGTCTCTTCAATGGCAACACCGACATTATTCAGCACTTGAATAAGTGCACCTGAGGTGTATGCCTGCGCATTTTGTAGCAGCACTTCGCCGCCTGTTAGGCCGATCATGCAAAGATAGGAGCCTGTCTCGATGCGATCCGCAATGACGCGGTGTGATGCGCCTTTGAGCGATTTCACGCCCTTAATGGTCAGCGTGTTGCTGTCAATGCCGGTAATATCGGCGCCCATTGCATTTAGCAGATTGGCGAGATCACCAATTTCTGGCTCTTGTGCTGCGTTGCGCAGGATGGTGGTGCCATCGGCTAAGCTTGCAGCCATCAAGATGTTCTCGGTTGCACCAACAGAGACTTGCTCGAAGGTGATGTCGGCGCCTTTGAGGCCGTCTTTGGTGCGGGCATCGACGTAACCCTCTTCCAGCGTGATGTCGGCACCCATTTGCTCTAGTGCTTTGAGGTGCAAATCGATCGGGCGCGAGCCAATGGCGCAACCGCCCGGCAATGACACGCGTGCGCGGCCAAAACGGCCAAGCAGAGGCCCAAGCACAAGCACAGAAGCGCGCATGGTGCGGACAATATCGTACGGTGCGGTCAGGTTGGGGATTTGGCCAGCATCGAGTGTGATGGTGCGGCCCTGATCGTTGGGTTCATGCATCATGACATGCACGCCATGCTGGGCGAGCAGTTTCGCCATGGTGGTGATGTCGCGTAGATAAGGGATATTGGATAGGGTAATCGGCTCTTCGGAAAGCAGACAAGCGGCCATAAGCGGTAGGGCCGCGTTTTTAGCGCCACCTACGCGAATTGTGCCCGAAATCGGACGTCCACCAACAATACGAAGTTTATCCATGCCCTCTCATAGGCAATTAGGGCCTAAATGAAAACCAAAAAGCGATGATTTGCGGCTTTAGCGGCAGTAAATGGTCTGTTCTTGCGGGGTGTAGATGCCGAAGGTGACAATACCGAGCAAATAGTTCAGCGCACTATGCTTGGTTTCCGTTGCGGCAACACGCTGGATACCACCGCAGACATGTGCAGCGCTGGTCTCTTTCTTTTGCGCTAGGCCGCTAATGAAATAATCATTGTCGGTTTTTACGGCGCGGGTGCCCTGAATGGTGTTCGAGCTCACATAATGGCGCGTGGTCATGCAGCCAGTGGCTAGAAGTGAAATGGCTAGCATTAATGCGATGGAAGCTTTCATGGCTTTCTCCTATTCCGTGTCAATTCGCGTCTAGATAAACGCATGGACTGCAAAATTGCAAATGTAAACTAGCCAGCCTTTTCCACGCGCGGCAGGGTGACGCCTTCTTGCCCCTGATATTTGCCTTTGCGGTCTGCGTATGAGACTTCGCACATTGATTCGCCTTTGAGGAAGAGAAACTGGCACGCACCCTCATTGGCGTAGATTTTGGCTGGAAGGGGCGTGGTGTTAGAAAATTCGAGCGTGACATGGCCTTCCCACTCTGGCTCTAGCGGGGTGACATTGACGATAATGCCGCAGCGCGCATAGGTGGATTTGCCCAAACAGATCACCAGCGTGTCGCGCGGGATGCGGAAATATTCAACCGTACGCGCAAGGGCAAAGCTGTTTGGCGGGATGATGCAAACATCGCTTTTGCGATCGACGAAGCTTTGGGTGGAGAAATTTTTTGGGTCGACAGTGGCCGAATCAACATTGGTGAAAATCTTGAATTCATCGGAGACACGGGCATCGTAGCCGTAAGATGATAATCCGTAAGAAATGACGTTTTCGCGTTGTAGATTTTCTACAAATGGGTCGATCATTTTGGCGCTTTGGGCTTGTTCGCGAATCCAGCTATCGGGCATGATGGGCATAGTGATGCTTCCTTAAATCGTCTTCTTTACCGTCGTCGAAGATAGTGGTGCCGATTGTCGGAATCGAACCAACGACCTGATGCTTACAAGGCAACTGCTCTACCAACTGAGCTAAATCGGCACGAATGTATGTCTAACGAATATGGATGCAGGCTGCAAGCCCTTTAAATAGCAGGTTTAAGAGCTGCTATATTCGCCTGAGTCAAGCCAGCTGCGGTGGTTTTCAGGGCGACCGAAATAGTATCCTTGCTGATACTCAACGCCCAGATCCATCAAGACTTTTGCGATGTCACCGGTTTCAACAAACTCTGCAACGGCCTCTAGGCCGAAGCCTTTGGTGAAGTCGAGCAAGGTTTTCACGAAGAAACGGTTATCGTAATTATCGACCAGATCCTTGATGAAGGCGCCGTCAATTTTCACCAGATCAACCGATAAGCTTTTGAGCTGGCGGAATGAAGTATAGCCTGAGCCGAAATCATCAAGTGCCACTAGACAGCCATGCGCTTGAATTTCTGCAACGAAATAAGCGGTTTGGCTTAGGTCTAACTGTGCCGCGGTCTCGGTAATTTCAACGATACAACGCGGTGCAATTTCTGGGGTTTCCTTCATGTAATATTGGAAATCTTCCAGCCATTTTGGATTTTGCGTTGTGATGTTTGAGACATTAAATGCCAGTTTCACTGAATCATGCGCGCGAAGTTCTTTGACCACGCGAGCTAAGGTGAAATCATCGATCTTATCGATGAGGCCCATACGCTCTGCGATTGGCACTAATGCGCCAGCGGAGGTAATCTTGCCCTCATCGGTACGCATACGAAGCAGGGCTTCATAATGCGAAATTGCGCCATCTTTTGATGAAATAATTGGCTGATATGCCATTTGCAGGCGATCTTCACGGATTGCTTTGCTTAAATAATTCGCCAGCGCCATTTCTTGACGGCTGGTTGCTGATAAATCTTGGCTTTCATCGAGCTGGCGGATGTACGAACCCGTACCTTCGCGCAGTGCGATGAAGCTTTTATCCAGCGCATCTTCTGCGGTGCTGCATTGCTCTGGGAACATGATATGTGCAATAGAGCTGGTGATATGTAGCGAGCCAATATCGGCATAACAGCTGAAATGCTGAATATGCGAAACAATACGCTCAGATAGATACTGCACTTCTTTCGCTTCGGCATTTTTGAGCACTATACCAAGCTGGTCGCGTTGAATGCGATTGACTGAATCGCTGTGTCCGACGATCTCACAGACTTCATGTTTGATTTGCTGCATGACTTTTTCAGATGTGTCATGGCCGTGACCACTCATGATCATGGCTAAATTTTCAATGGAGATAACGAGCAACGCACCAGGCTTATTGCTTGTTTGAGATTCAGCGATAGCATCTTGCAGCAGGGTGACGAAACGTTCAGGATAGCTGGCAGAAGTCATACGATCAAACTCGTTGCCCTGTCCATTTGCTTGTTCTTGCGTCGCATTGTCCGTCATAACCGCTAAACCCTGCGCATGCTCGCTGTCTTTTGCAGACATGTTTGGCACGCCCATTTCACCTCCAAAATGATTTTGTCTTTTATGTTCTTTTATTCAGTATGTCGTGAAAAAGTAAAAAAAGCGCTAAATTTTAGAGAGCTTTTTCAAGGATGATCGATAAAAAAACCATGCCCCCTAACCACTTGTTTGAGCGGAAGATTTCTAGACAAATGTGAGGTTTTTCAATATCTAAGCGGTGGATTTGCCAGATGAAATGGGCCATAGGGGCGACCAGGCTCACGAAAAAAACTTCAGAATATTGCAAAATAAACCCGGCAACGGCGATGAGCGTGATGGTGAGGAAGTAAAATAGGCCTGCCGCCAGTATGGTGGATTTGCCAAATAGAATGGCCGTGGATTTGACGCCAATGGCCAAATCGTCGGTAATATCCTGATGGGCGTAGATGGTGTCATAGCCCAGTGTCCAGAAGAAGCCAGCAGCATACAGCAGCCAAGCGCCTAATGCTGGCTCGCCGTGAATCGCAACCCAACCGATGATAGCCCCCGCATTGAAGGTGAGGCCTAAGAAAGCCTGCGGCCACCAGGTAATGCGTTTCATGAACGGGTAGGCGGCAACGAGTAACAAAGACGCAGCGGCCCAAAACAGCACATTGGGGTGCATGGGAAGAAGTAGCCATGCGGATAGGCCGATGAGTAGCGTGATAAAGGTGATGGCCTGATAGGGGCTGAGCGTGCCAGCCGCTAAAGGCCGTGTCTTTGTACGCTCGACTTGTTTGTCGATATCACGGTCAATCAGGTCATTCACCGCACAGCCAGCCGAGCGCATGAGCACCGCGCCCGCAAAGAATAACAGCAGTAATGTTGGGTTGGGAATGCCATCACTTGCCATGGCGATTGACCACCAGCAAGGCCACATCAGTAACCAAATTCCTATAGGGCGGTTTAATCTGGCAAGTTCGATATAGGGTTTTAATCGCATAGCATTGTTTCTTGGATCCAATGTCACTACATTGAGTCCAGCATTACCTTAGGAGCTTGCATGGCGTCTAGCCCGAAAATCCGATTATGTGTAGAGCATGGTTTAAGCGCTGGGATTCAATTTGAATTGGTTGATGAGCAGGCTAATTATGTGGCGCGTGTGATGCGCGCAAAAAGTGGCGACAGGTTAGCACTGTTTAATGGCAAAGACGGTGAATGGTCGGCAACGATATTGGAGGCATCGCGCAAACGTGTGCATGTTCGCATCGATGAATGCCTCAGAGAATATATTGCGCCACCACAGGTGTGGATGTGTTTTGCGCCGATTAAATTTGGCCGCATTGATTATTTAGCGCAAAAAGTGACCGAGCTGGGCGCGGCGCATATTCAGCCAGTGCTTACCCAATATACCCAAGCGGACCGTGTGAACAAGAAGCGCTTGCGTGGCAATATGGTGGAAGCGGCAGAACAATGCGAGCGTGTGGAAGTGCCTGAACTGCACGAACCTATCGGGTTGCGCGAGTTGCTAGCTGAATGGCCGAAAGATCGACCACTTTATTTTGGCGATGAGCGCGGGGCAGGCATTGAAGGTAAGGCAATCTTTGATGAGCCAAAGCCAAAAGAATGGGGTATTTTGATTGGGCCGGAAGGTGGCTTCTCGCCAGAAGAGCATGAGCTGTTGCAGTTAATGCCATTTACCAAAGCAGTCAATCTAGGTCCGCGAATTTTGCGCGCGGATACGGCAGCGCTGACGTTGCTCAGTTTAACGCAATGTGCGTTTGGTGATTGGCATATTGCCCCGCACTTTTCATTTCACGATTAGGAGTCTATAAGCGATCTATGTCTACTGTCATTCCGCTACTGCTAGAAAAACTCGAATCGCGCCACAGCGATATTCAGCAATGGTTTGAAAAAGCCTACGAGAAGCATCCGCCTAATTTTTATAGCTCGGTTGATCTGCGCCATAGCGGGCACAAACTGGTGCCGGTGGATACGAATTTATTTCCTGCCGGATTTAATCATCTGTCAGATGCTGCGAATCAGCGTGCAGTTGAGCAGATTCATGAATTTATTGAGCATACCGGCAAGCCGATCAACAAAGTGCTGATTGTGCCTGAAAATCATACGCGCAATGTTGGCTATCTCGATAATCTGCAAGCGCTGCGTCAGTTGTTTGTCTATGCCGGTTTGGACGTGATGCTGGGAAGTCTAACGGCAGAGGAAGAGCCGCTGGAGTTGGAAGTGTCTGATGGCACGACCATTACGCAATGTCCACTGGTGAAGGATGGTAACCGCCTGAAAACATCGAAAGGATATGAGCCGGATTTGATTGTCATGAATAATGACATGGTGGCAGGCTCGCCTGAGATTTTGCGCGGGGTGACGCAATGTATTGTGCCGCCAACGGGTAAGGGGTGGTATCGTCGCAAGAAGTCGATTCACTTTGATGCTTATGCTCAAGTCGCAAAAGAATTCGCTGCATTTTTGGACATCGACCCATGGCTGATTGCTGCGCAATTCCATAAATGTGGTCGCATCAATTTCAAAGAAAAGCAAGGCATGGAATGTGTTGCAATTGGCGTTGAGAGGGTGCTTACAAAAGTGCGTGCGAAGTACGAAGAGTATGGCATTGAACAAGAGCCTTACGTATTCATCAAAGCCGATAGCGGCACCTATGGTATGGGTATTATGACGGTGCGTTCTGGCGAAGAGCTGGGCGAGCTCAATAAGAAGATTCGCAATAAAATGAACGTCATCAAAGAAGGCGTGCAAAGCACCGAAGTGATGATACAGGAAGGTGTGCCGACGATTGATGCGATTGAGTCTTCATCGGCTGAACCGATGTTGTATCTGGTGAATGGCCGTGCGGTGGGTGGTGCGTATCGCGTCAATGATGAGCGTGATGCTTATGCGAATTTAAATTCAAAAGGTATGAGCTTTAAAGGCATGTGCGACGAGTCAGAGAAAAGCGATGCAGATCATACGCAGGTGAAATATTGCGATTTTGGTGTGTTGGGTATGATTGCGCAATTGGCGACGCTGGCTGCATCACGCGAAGAATATGGCGATAATTATAGTATCTGATTAGTGGTTCAGTACGCGCTCAGCAGGTAGGCTGATGGTGACGGTGGTACCTTCGCCGACTTTACTGGTTAGGCCCAATTTACCACCATGCAATTCTGCAAACATTTTACATAGCGGCAGACCAAGGCCCGTTCCTTCATGACTTTGGTTACGGTGAACCTGACCGAATACTGATAGCGCTTTTTGAATCTCTGCTTCTGGAATACCGATACCGGTATCGGTAACCGATAGATGCATGGCACCGTTACGATCCTGGCGTGCCGTCATGGTGATAGTGCCGCCTTCAGGGGTGAATTTGATCGAGTTCGAAAGCAGGTTCAGTAGCACTTGGCGAATCTTACGCTTATCGGCCAGCACATGTGGCAGCACGCTATTAATGTCGAGCTTGATGGTGATTTGTTTGCCGCGAGCCTTCTCATTGATGATACGCATACATTCATCCATGATCTCTGGCACATCAACATTCTCTTCGATCAGCTCTAGCTTACCAGCCTCACCTTTAGAGAATTCAAGGATGTCACTGATCAGTTGTAGCAGGTGGCTACCGCAGAGGTTGATATCGTGAATACGTTCTTTTTGTTTCTCATTCAGCTCACCAAAATAACCGGCATTGATCATCTCGGAGAAACCGATAATCGCATTGAGCGGTGTGCGTAATTCGTGCGACATGTTCGCCAAAAATTCGGACTTGGCCTGACTCGCTAGAATCGCCGCACTCTCTGATTCTTCGACGCGGACAATCTGTTTTGCCATGGTCAGTGCGAAGAAGGATAACACCGAGCCGAATATGGTGAAGATGGCGAGGAAGCTGATATCTTTGATACGTGCATCGCGCCAGCCTTTTAAGAAATCCTGCTCATCGATCACGACAGTGACATAGATCGGCAGGTTCTTCAGGAAGCGATAGGAGAATACTTTGATCGTGTCCTTGATAGTTTGCGTGTCACTATGCACGTCTAAGCTTTTGCGATTTTTGCTGGCGCTTTCATGCACATGTGCGAGCACCATGGCGCTATTATCTATTTTATCTAGTGGCCCGCTGAATAGCTTTTTACCGTTTTGCAGTACCAATGACATAAAACGGTGTGTGCCCTTATCAACGGAGCGGAAGAATTCCAGGAAGAAGCTTGGGTCAACAGCGGCAATGACCACACCGCCAAAGCTGCCATCGAGCTTGTTCATCTGACGACTGATGAGGATCAGATCTTCTTTATCTTCTGATTGTGGTGCGATGGCGAAGCTGCGCGACTCATCATTTTTCAGCGATAGGAATACTGGGTGGCTGCCATAGGTTTTGGTGTAGCGGATGCGGGTCTGGTAGCCGCGTTTGAACGCAGCAATTCGTATGTTGCCGACTTCATCGACGATCATGATGGAGGCAATTTGCGGGGTTTCATCGACCCATAAGCGCAAATTATGCTCAATATCCTGCATCAGATTATTGCCAAATAACAAATTGAAGTAATGGCGCTCTACTACGCGTCGCAGGGTTAAATCGACAGCCAAGAATGTTAGCTCGATCTGGTCGGCGAGAATAGTGGTGAGTCGGTCCGCGTTGGCGCGGCCATCTTCGATAGATGTTTCGTAGGCTTTGGATGCTTGATAGACAACGAATACGCAGAATAGCAGCATGATCAGTGAGCTGAATGCAATCAGCGTTCTGACTTTTGGCGGGCGCGTCTTCGTCCGCTCTATTTTCTGCTCTTCGACCTCTTCCATGCGTAATCTTTTGTTTTATTTATAAATTTTTATACTCTCACTCATGCTTTTTGCCCTTTTGGGGTAGCATTCAAGCCATATTGTTGGGCAATAAGGTTAAATTAACGCTAACAAACCCTTACCAATTCCTTTAGAGATGAAAGAAAAGCAATTTGTGACATGAAAGAGACGCGGTGGTAGCCAGAATTACAACAGTCGCATTTACCGGTATTGAGGCGACAGGCGTGGATGTGCAAGTCCAGATCAGTAACGGGTTGCCGGCCTTTACCATCGTAGGGTTGCCCGATAAAGCGGTGGCAGAATCAAAGGAGCGCGTGCGTGCAGCGCTGACCTCGATGGGATTGCCGCTTCCGGCCAAAAAAATCACGATTAATCTGGCCCCTGCCGATTTGGTGAAAGAAGGCAGCCATTTCGATTTGCCAATAGCGATTGGCGTGTTGGTAGCGATGGATGTACTGCCACAATCCGAAATTTCTGAGTATTTAGCCGTGGGTGAATTATCGCTGGATGGGCAGTTACAAGCCGTATCCGGTGTGTTGCCTGCTGCGATGCATGCTTTGATAGAAGATAAGGGTATTATCTGCCCGCATGGTAACGGCTCGGAGGCCGCATGGGCAGGTGAGTTGCCGATATTGGCTGCGAAATCATTGCTGGGTCTGATTAATCATTTCAAAGGCACGCAAGTGCTGTCTACGCCAGAACCGTTGATGGAGGCTAACCTTGCAGCATCGACTGATCTGCGCGATGTGAAAGGTCAGGAGATTGCGCGCCGTGCACTAGAAGTGGCGGCTGCGGGTGGTCATAATATGATGATGATTGGCCCGCCAGGTGCGGGTAAATCGATGTTGGCGTCGTGCTTGTCGGGCATTTTGCCCCCTATGCAGGCCGATGAAGTGCTGGAAGTGAGCGCCATTCATAGTGTGGCTGGGCAATTGCGCGATGGCCGTTTGAGCAATATCCGCCCGTATCGTGCCCCTCATCATTCTAGCTCTATGGCTGCAATGGTCGGCGGTGGGCGCCGTGCATTGCCCGGTGAGATTTCACTCGCGCATTGCGGCGTGCTGTTTTTAGACGAGCTACCCGAATTTCCGCGTGGCGTGCTGGAATCACTGAGGCAACCGCTTGAGAGCGGCACGGTGAGCGTGGCCAGAGCGCAGGCACATGTGAATTATCCGGCGAATGTGCAGCTCATTGCTGCCATGAACCCATGTCGATGTGGGTATTTGGGGGATGCCGCGCGTGCGTGCGGCAAAGCGCCTAAATGCGCGGTCGATTACCAGTCTAAACTGTCCGGACCATTGTTGGATCGAATCGATATTTTCGTCGATATGCCGGCTGTTGAGCCCATCGCCATGATCGATCAGCCTCATCATACCGACAGCAGTGAAGAAGTGGCTAAGCGAGTGGCAGCGGCGCGCGCCAAACAGAAAGAGCGGTTTGCAGCACAGTCCGCGATGGTTCGATGCAATGCGGATGCATCCTCTGAATGGTTGCAAGCGCATGCAATGCCACAAGGAGCGGCACGGCAATTGCTAGAAGAGTCTACACGTAAGCTACAGCTCTCTATGCGAGGGCTGACAAGGGTTCTGCGCGTGGCGCGGACAGTCGCTGATCTGGATAATAGCGATCAAATTAATGAAGGACATTTGGCAGAAGCGCTGCAATATCGCCAAATGCCGCTAAGACAAGACTCACAAGCCGCGTGAAAAGGATTTGTGTTGTGGAAAAAATATACTATTACTAGTTAATTCAATAATAAGGTGGCTCTAGCAATGTCAGATGCTCACATGGAAGAAAAGCAAGCGGTCAACCACGTCAATCAAGCATTTCGACGTGACATTATCTCTTTAGAAACAAAAATTACGCGCGCAATCCGCGGCTTAGACAGTGCCTGCGACGCTGTGCGCGGCTTAGAGAAAGATATTGAAGGCTTTCTTGGTGAGTATTATCAGCAAGTTGGCGGCTATTTTGAACAGCTTGAAGCGATTGAGCGTGAGCTAAAAGAATATGAAGCCGATGAGCCAATGCCAATTGCTAAGCGCTTGTTTAAAGAGCAAGAAGTGCTACCTAAGGGACAGAGCAAAGCGATTGAACGTGATGTGAAGTCTTTGTATCGCGATATGGCGAAGCAGTTCCATCCAGATAATCTGGCAGGTGGTGCGGCGGTTGAATCGATGAAAGAAGATGTGATTCGTACGCTGAATGATGCGTATTCACGCAAGAGCCTCGTTGATTTATGGAAAATCAAGCTAGAGGTAGAAGCCAAGCAGCAAGATGATGCTGAGCTGCCAATGGCTGAGCGTGTTGATGTGCTACAACAGCGCTTAGATCACCTAGAGCGCGCGAAACAAGAAGTTGATAAGCGCCGCAAGAAGCTAGAAGAAAGCCAAGCATATGCGTTATTCCAACGTGCTTTCCAGCTACGGCTGTGCGGCTGCGACTTCATCGAGCAGGTAGTGATTGATGTACGCAATCAGATCGATCTGAAGAAGAAGTTGCTGGTATCACGCAAAGTGCGCCATTTATATATGGAAGCACAGACGATCCGACACGGTAACGCGTCAGCATAATTCCTTTAATCTAGAAATTTAGGCGACGTCTTTGATGGCGAGCGGTTTGCTTTGTGCATCTTCAGCGAATTGCGTCATTTTCTCGATAGCACGTGCTTCGATCTGACGGATACGCTCGCGAGATACGCCAAATTCCTGACTTAAATCTTCGAGGGTGCGTGGCTCGTCAGATAGACGGCGAGCGAGTACAATCGCTTTCTCGCGGTCATTTAAAGACGCCATCGCGTCATTCATGATGTTGCGCTTAATGGTGTATTCTTCACGGTCGCCTAGGATTTCTTCGTGGGTTTCTGATTCATCGGCTAGCAAATCCATCCATTCGCCGCCTTCACCATCGTTAGAGATGCGGGCATTGAGGAATTGGTCGTTAGCGTTTAAGCGCTGGTCCATATCAACGACATCACGCTCATTCACCTCTAACTCACCAGCGATGTATTTAATCTGGTCAGGGGTTAGGGCTGGCTGATCGACAGCATCTAGCTGCTTGCGCAGTTTCTTTAAGTTAAAGAACAGACGCTTTTGAGCGGCGCTCGTACCCATCTTCACGATAGACCATGATTTCAGCACGAATTCTTGGATGGATGCTCTAATCCACCACATCGCATAGGTTGATAGGCGGAAGCCTTTTTCGGGGTCGAATTTTTTCACCGCCTGCATGAGGCCAATATTACCTTCAGAGATCATATCGCTCATGGGCAGGCCGTAGCCACGGTAGCCAGAGGCGATCTTAGCGACGAGACGCAAATGGCTGGTAACCAGCTTATGAGCGGCTTCGTAATCGCCATCTTCGGTCCAACGCTTGGCGAGCGCATATTCTTCATCCGCCTCTAAAATAGGGAATTTCTGAATATCCTGCAGATACTGATGAAGATTACCATCAGGTGATAATGCAGGTAGATTCATATTTGCGTTTGCCATTATGTTGCCTCCTCAAGCCTTATCTATGTGGGTATACTCATTGTACGAGTCAAGAGGATCAATCATTCGCTTGCCACATAAATTTCCGAGTTTCATATAGGGTTTTTAGAGATTTTGCAAGGATTTTATAAGATTTTTCATGTCGTTAGGCGGCTCCGCACTATAGGATAAAGACTCGTTAGTAACCGGATGAATCAGCGTGATTTTGTGCGCATGCAATGCTTGGCGCTGAAAGGATTCAATCACGGTTTGGGTGGCGTCTGGAAGTGCCTTTATCTTACTTTTCAGTGATTTATTGCTGCCATAAAGTGCGTCACCCATTAAAGAATGGCCGATATGGGCCATATGCACGCGGATTTGATGGGTGCGGCCCGTTTCTAACTTACAGCTAACTAGCGTGGCGAGCGAGATAAGCTCTTGATTGATTGCGGGTTGGAAGCGTTTTACCGTCTCGTAATGGGTGCGTGCCTCTTTGCCACCATGCTCGAGAACGGCCATTTTTTTGCGGTTGTGATGGCTGCGGGCGATGTTGCCCTCAATAGTACCTGCCTTCGCTTTGGGAATGCCCCAGCAGACTGCCAGATAAATACGGCTAAGGCTACGGTCTTTTAGCTGAGCGCTTAAATGCTGGTGGGATTGGTCATGTTTGGCGACGACCAGCAGGCCTGACGTGTCTTTATCGATACGATGGACAATACCTGGGCGGGCAACGCCGCCTATGCCCGATAGGCTATCAGGGCAATGTGCGAGCAGCCCATGCACGAGTGTTGGCTCATTGGATGAGTCGGATGGGTGGACAGTGAGTCCCGCCGGTTTATTGATGACGAGTAAATGCTCATCTTCAAAGATGATATCTAAATCCATCTTGATCGGCTCTAACGCAAGCTCCACCACCTCAGGAATGGTGACGGTAAAGCGGGTATTTGCCTGCACCTTCATGGAACTGGTGATTTTCGGGTAATCGGAGGAGGTAATATGGCCTTCATCAATGAGTTGCTGGATGCGGCTGCGCGAAAATGCTGGTAATTCTTGCGCAAGCCATTTATCCAATCGGGTACCGGCCTGATCGGGGCTAACGATATGGTGAGAAGGAGCATTCATGGTACCGCCTAAAAAACCAGAGACGGGTGAAGATAGCAATCGGATGTTACGCATGGTGGTGATTGGCATGGGACTTGTGCTGATCGGCGGCACGATTCTGCTGTTTGTGGTCGCGTTTCAGAAGATGAATAATAAGAATATTGCGAAATCACATGCGAAGCTACCATATGGCTATCGCGAATGTGGCGATCATGAAGTGCCGCTGGCCGATGGCGAGCGTATTGAAGCGATTGAATTTGATGAGATGATCATGCGCGTGACCATCCGTATTCCGCGTGGTGGTAAAAAGGTGACCATGCTGCATGCCTGCACCGGCGAGCATGTGGGTAGCGTGACGATCAAATAATTTAAGCGGCGAGCTTTTCTTCTATTGCTTCAGCAGAGGCCAGCTTGCTGGTTTTACCCAAACCTGCAACCGTCACTTTCGGGTTGGTGAAGATATCACGCGCGAGTGCTTTAATATCGTCTACCTGCACGTTTTCTACCATTTGGCGCATGGCATCGGCATTGCGGTATTCATTGAAGCTCAGCAGATGACGCCCAATCCATTCAGCCACGGATGCACTGCTTTCGCGTGCCATCAGTAAATTAGCAATGTGCTGGTTTTTCGCGCGTTGCAGCTCTTCTTCGCTTAAAGACTCGCTTATGCCGTGCAATTGTTCGCAGATGACTGGAATCATCTCTTCGACATCCTCTTCGCCAGTGGCCGCGTAAATCGCAAAGAGGCCGGTATCTTGATAGCAGCTTACAAAGCTTTGGATGGTATAGACCAAACCGCGCTTCTCGCGCACCTCTTGGAATAGGCGCGAAGACATGCCGCCGCCCAGCGCGATCGATAGTAATTGCAGCGGGTAGTAGCGCGCATCGTGGATGGGGAAGGATTCGACACCCAGTAGGCATTGGACCTGCTCTAATGGCTTTTTGATGATGGCAGAGCCGCCGACATAACGCGCCTCATCCATGATCGGTTTTGTAGGCTGATTAAATGCATCAAGATGCTCTTTAACCAGTGCAACGATCTGGTCATGTTGCAGATTGCCTGCAGCAGAAAAGACGATGGATTCAGGCTGGTAGTGATGTGCCACATAGTCACGCAGCGCATCGGACTGATGGCTGGTAATGCTATCGGCCGTGCCCAGAATAGAGCGGCCTAAGATTTGATCGTGGAATGCAGTTTCTTGGAAATAATCGAATACCAGATCGTCTGGCGTGTCGTTATGCATAGCGAGTTCTTGCAAAATGACATGCTTTTCTTTTTCCAACTCTTGGGCATCGAACACGGAATGCTGCAATATATCGCACAGCACATCGATGCTGAGTGCCGCATTTTCTTTGAGCGTTTTAGAGTAATACACCGTCATTTCATGTGAGGTGTAAGCATTGAGTTGGCCGCCGACTGCATCAAACGCTTCGGCGATATCTTGCGCGCTGCGCTTTTTCGTGCCCTTGAATGCCATATGTTCCAGCAAATGCGAGATACCATGCTGATCGGTGCGTTCATTGCGTGCACCGACATTCACCGACATGGCAACCGATACGGTTTCTACGCCGGGAAGATATTCGGTAGCAATACGCAGCCCGTTATTAAGCGTGGTGAGTTGGTAGCTCATTGCTTGTGATTCACAATGAATTGTTTGACCTGCTCAATATCGTTTGGCACCACGTCAAAGCGCTCTTTCAGCTCAAACAGATCCGATAGATGATCGGGCAATTCTGGGTGAACATTACTGGCTGAGGTAACCGCATCCGGGAATTTGGCCGGATGGGCGGTTGCGAGCGAGACCACTGGTTGTGAGTCATCTTTATGGCATGCACGCGCGGCTTTCACACCGATGGCGGTGTGTGGATCAAGCAACTCACCGGTTTGGGTGTAGACGTCTTTGATTGTCTGCTTGGTCGTCTCATCGTCAACTGCCAAGCTATCGTAAATAGCGCGCAGACGGTCAAGCGCATCTGGCTTAATGGCTAGCGTTTTCTCGGTGCGGAAGCGTTGCATCATATCGGCAATGCTATCGGCATCGCGATCATAAAGCAGGTACAGCATGCGTTCGAAGTTGCTTGAGATTTGAATGTCCATACTAGGGCTGATGGTCGGGGTAACGCCTTGCATGGTGTATTCGCCGTTAAGCACGCAGCGCGCAAGAATGTCATTGCGGTTGGTGGCAATGATTAGCTTGCCCATTGGCAAACCCATTTGCTTGGCAATGTAGCCTGCAAAAATATCGCCGAAATTACCGGTTGGAACAGAGAAACTTGGTGCTACTGCAGGCGCTCCTAAGCGAAGTGCTGCATAGAAGTAATAGACGACTTGCGCGAGAATACGCGCCCAGTTGATGGAGTTTACCGCTACCAGATGATGGGTTTCGCGGAATTTGGCATCGGCAAAGAGGGATTTGACGATGTCTTGGCAATCATCAAACGTGCCATCGAGCGCGATGTTATGGATGTTGGCATCGGTCATGGTCGTCATTTGGCGACGCTGCACTTCCGAGACGCGATTATTGGGGAACAGAATAAAGCTCTGCATACGATCACGACCACGGCAGCCTGCAAGCGCCGCTGACCCGGTATCGCCAGAGGTTGCACCCAGTACCACCACATGCTTATCACGGCGGGTGAGGAAGTGATCGACCAATCGGCCAAGGAATTGGAGTGCGAAATCTTTGAAGGCCAGCGTTGGTCCGTGGAATAGCTCTAGCACCCATTCATTGGTGTTGAGCTGTTTGAGTGGTGCAATTGCCTCATGACGGAAGCTATCGTATGATTCATTGACCAGCTTGGTTAGCTCGTCCTCAGATAGCGCATCGGCGACGTATGGCTGCATGATTTTAACGGCCAGCTCGCGGTAGCTTAAATCTTTAAAGCTTGCAATTTCTTCGGGGCTGAAGGTTGGGATGGTCTCAGGCACATACAAGCCACCGTCGCTGGCGAGACCTGCGAGTACCACCTCTTCAAAGCCTAAGCTTGGCGCTTTTCCTCGTGTTGAAATATATTTCAAGGCGCTATCCTATGTATCGTTGTTTCAGATGCGCCTTATATATCGCAGTGTTAAGCGGTTGACCAGTCGCTTCTTTCAGCAATTCTTGTGTGCCGTATAGCGATGCCTTGCCGTGGACGTTCTCTTTTAACCAGCTGAATAAAGGCTCGAAGTCTCCGGTGTGTATTGCGTGCGTGAAGTCTGGGATAGCTTGGCGGGCCGCATCGAAGATTTGCGCGGCGATCATGGCGCCGATGGTATAGGTCGGGAAATAGCCGATCGCTCCGCCCGGCCAATGCACATCTTGCATGCAGCCATTACCGACACAATCGGGTGTGATGCCTACCAGTTCCTGCATTTTCTCATCCCATGCGGATGGCAGATCGGCAGGTTTCAGATCGCCAGAAAGCAGGGCTTTCTCGAGATCGTAGCGCAGCATGACATGTAGCGGATAGGTGACTTCATCAGCATTGACGCGAATCAGGCTGCGTTCAACACGGCTGAGAGACTGATAAAGCTCGCCTAGCTGCCAGTCTTTGGCGATGTCACCAAAGCAAGATTTCATTTTTGGCAAAGCGAAGACGAGGAAGTCTTTACTGCGACATAGCTGCATTTCGACGAGCAATGACTGGCTTTCATGCAGGCTCATGCCTCGTGCGCGGCCAACCGGCTGGAATAGCCACTCTTCGGGCAAGCCCATTTCATACAGCGCATGGCCGGTTTCGTGCAGCACGCCATACAGGCTTTCGGTGAATTGGTCTTCTGAATAGCGGGTGGTGAGGCGGACATCGCCCGGCACGCCGCCGCAGAATGGGTGTGCGCTGACATCGATGCGGCCACGTTTGAAGTCAAAGCCAAGCGCCTTCATCATGTCGCGGCCCAGCTTTTCCTGCAGGTCAACGGGCACAGAATGGCTGATTGCGGATGTGTTGTCTGGCTGGTTGCTAAGCACATTATCGAGGAAGTTGGGCAGGAAGTCTTTGAGATCGGCAAAATACCCATCGATATGTTCGCTGCGCATGCCGGGATCATAGCCATCGAGTAGTGCATCGTAGGCGGATAGGTTTAGTAGCTCAGATTTGATGGTCGCGATTTCTTGGACCAGCTTAATGACTTTTTCAAAGCTTGGCAGAAAGGCTTCGAAGTCATTCTTTGGGCGTGCGTCACGCCAGACATGCTCGCACTCAAGTGTTGCTTTGCTGAAGGCACCGACCAGATCGGCAGGCAAGGCATTGGCGTGTAGATATTCGCGCTCGATTTCGCGCACGTTAGCTTGCTGCCATGTGCTTAGATTCTGCTCGGACTTTGCTTCGTCTAACCAGCCGGAGATACGTGTATCGGTGGTGCGCTCATGAATGACTTCTGCGAGTGCTGCACATTGCTCGGCGCGCACAGGCATGGCGCCTTCTGGCATCATGGTTTCGGTGTCCCAACCCAACATAGATGAGGCGCCTTCCAGCGCGCTGATTTGGGTGAAATGTTTTTCTAGGGCTGCGTAGCTCATGATGGATTAGCCGGAGGTTTACGGTGATAAAGAATGAAGATCACCAAGATACCAAAGCCAACGCTAAACCAGGTGATGGCGTAACCCAGATGATCATTGCGCAAATTGACGATGCCTTTGGATGGCACGGGCAGTTGGTTGAAATCTTGTTCGCCAAGCAAATCCAGCGTGAAAGGTTGGGCGTCTAGGTCGATATATGTGCCCATATCCACGGCATCGCGGCCAAACCAGATATTTTTCTCAGGTTGGTTTTCCGGCGTGAAGGGGTTGCGCTCGTTACTGGTACGAATTTGGGCGGTGATGGTGGTTTTGCCTTTGGGTAACTCGAGTGTGAAGCTGTCTTTTTGCTTCGCAGGTATCCATCCGACATTGACCAGTACCGGATCATCGCCGGTCACTTTAAAAGGCACCAAAATATGGTAGCCCAGCTGGCTCAAGAAATAGCGAGCGGCAATATGAAGCTGGTGCTCAGCCATGTAGTTGCCTGTCAGTTTGACAGAGTAGAAGCGTTTTTCTTCGATTTGATCAGCGGGGGGAATCTTAGATAGCGGGGTTTGTGCGACTGCATGCTCAATCTCTGCAATCAGCGCCTCTTTCCACATTAGGCGTTGCACTTGCCAAGCACCCAGCACCATCATCAGCACAAAGCCGGTTAGTGAGATAAGCAGCGGAATAGGTTTGGGACGAGTGAACGTCATGATGCATCCTTGTCTTCATTCAGTAGTTCGGTCTTATACCGCCAAGCTATAAGGTAGGATTTGAAAAAGCGCAAACATAAGGGTGTTAGGACCATCATGACCGGCGGCCAGATGAGTGCTTGAATCCAGTATTCCGTGCGATAAAAAATTTCTAAAAACAACGCACCGCCAGTGATGACAAAGCCTAAAATGGTAATGGTAAAAAAGGCTGGTCCATCGCCTGAATCATGGTCAGAGAAATTGAGGCCGCAAGACGAGCATTCATCCGCCAAGCTGAGCAGGTTTTTATATAGCGTTTTTTCACCGCAGCGAGGGCAGCAGTCTTTGATAGCGACTTTCAGCGGTGAAAGTGTTTCGCTCACTAGTGCTTATGCACCCCACCAATAGACGAAGACGAAGAGGAACAACCACACGACATCGACGAAATGCCAGTACCAAGCGGCGAATTCGAAGCCTAGGTGATTCTCGGTCGTGAATTGATCGCGAGAGGCGCGTACCAAGCAGACCGCCAAGAAGGTGGTTCCGATAATGACATGCAAGCCATGGAAGCCGGTTGCCAGATAGAAGGTGGTTGCATAGATGCCATCGGTCAGACTGAAGGCAGCGTGCGAATATTCGACAGCTTGCAAGCCAGTGAAGCAAACGCCAAGAATAACCGTGCACCATAGGCCTTTAATGAGGCCATCGCGATCGCCATGCAGTAATGCGTGGTGTGCCCAGGTAACCGTGGTACCCGATAGTAGCAGGATGAGCGTGTTGATGAATGGTAAATCCCACGGATCAAACGTGTGGATGCCAGCAGGCGGCCATACGCCTTCACCCATACCCCATAGCTCTTCGAGTGGTAGAATAGGGAAGATAGCGGCAGCAAAATACGCCCAGAAGAACGCAAAGAAGAACATGACTTCAGAGATGATAAACAGCCCCATACCAAAGCGCAGACCAAACTGTACGGTTGGGTTGTGGGCCTTGTCATGCATGCCCTCTTTGACCACATCTTTCCACCAGAAATAGCAGCAAGCGATGACAGACATCACACCGGCGCCGAATACGAACGGGCCATTTGGGTCTTCATGCAAGAAAAGCGCTGCGCCCACCACGAACAATAGCAAGCTGAACGATGTCAGAATTGGCATTGGGCTTGGGTCTACCAGATGATAGGGATGCTGCTGCGAACCACTCATGTGTGTGTCTCCTTAGGCATAGATTTAATTTTTACTGAGTTCACTAAAGAAGGTATACGATAAAGTGATGTGTTTGACACCCTCTAATTGAGGGTCGTCGGCGATTTCTGGGTCAATAAAGAAAGAAACCGGCATATTAACAACGGTTTTGGGTGGCAGGGTCTGTTCTTCGAAGCAAAAACACTGCATTTTATTGAAGTACGCCCCTGCCTCAAATGGGGTGACATTATAGGTGGCGGTGCCTTTGGTTGGCGTATCGAGCAGATTTTCGGCCTCAAAAGCAACCAGCACATTTTCACCACCTTTTACCCGAATAGATTGCTGCAGCGCTTTGAATTTCCATGGCAAATTCTGGTCTATATCGGTATTGAAGCTGATGACGAATTCCCGGTCGATAACATGATCAGGCAGGGCTGCTGAGGCTTGGGTGGTGCCGCCAAAGCCCGTGACTTTGCAGAACAAATCATACAGTGGAACTGCTGCATAGCTAAGCATGGCCATGCCAGCGACGATCATCACCAAGCTGAGCGCTGTTGATTGGTTGCGTTTGGATTGGTTGTCGGGTTGGTCGCTCATAAGGCTACTGAGCAATTGGCCCCATTTTAAGTAGGGTCAGTGCGTAAACCGATGCGATAACCGCGACAAGAATGCCCAGAAGAATGAAATTCTTGGCACGCTGTTCTTTATGTCGTTTTCCAAAAGGCATTATTTTTTCTCTGCGTTTCTGCGCATAAAGTCCAAAATGAGCAGCATGAGGATGGTGAACAAGCTGCCTAACACAAAGCTGAAACCCATGAGGTAAATCGAACTTTCGGTCAGTGAAAACAGCGTGTCTACATTACCGGATACCGTTTTTATAGGTGCTTCCATGGGCAAGCCTCACTTTAATTCTGGCTGACTAAATGCCAGCAATATTTACCACCCAACGATCAATAACAAATATGGCAAACAATGCAAACAGATACAGGATAGAAAATCCGAACATGCGTTTTGCATCGCGCTCATCGAGTTTCTTTCTCACGCCTCGTGCATGCAGAATGAAGCGGATATTGAGTGCGGTTGAGGTGATTGCATATACCGCGCCACTCATGCCGAAGGCCCACGGAATCATGCAGATAGCCGCGAGTAGCCAGCAATAGATTTCCATTTGGATGGCCGTGTGAGGCAGTCCTTTGCTGACGGGTAGCATGGGGATGTTGGCGTCGCGGTAGTCATCGTGGCGATATAGAGCCAGCGCCCAAAAATGTGGAGGGGTCCAGAAGAAGATGATGGCGAAGAGCAACCATGGCTGCCATGCCATCTCCGGGCTCATCGCTAACCAGCCAATGACGGGTGGGAATGCGCCTGCGGCACCACCAATTACGATATTCTGATCGGTCGAGCGCTTCAGTAGCATGGTGTAGATGACGCCATAGAAGAAAATAGCGAACGCCAGCATGCCGCCTGCCAGCCAATTAGTAGCAAGGCCGAGTAACATGACGGCGAAGACACCAATGACTAGCCCAACGGCTAACACGTCGTCAGGGTTGACCAAACCTGCTGGAATCGGGCGAGAGCTTGTACGCTTCATGATTTGGTCAATATCGCGGTCATACCACATATTGATCATGGCGCCAGAGCCAGAGCCTAATGCGATGCAGACCAATGTGATGACATGAATGAAGATGGGTTGCGCGCTGGCGGTGGGTGCAAGCAGCATCCCGACAATGCCTGTGAACACGACCAGTAGCATGACGCCGGGCTTAAGCAGGCTAACTAGCTGCTTAACCGAAGCGCTCTGCGATGATGCAGAGTAGGCTACTGCGCTTTCACTCATACTTACTTAAAGGTTGGTTGTTTCTCGAACGTATGGAATGGAGGAGGCGAGCTTACCGTCCACTCAATCGTTTTCGCACCTTCACCCCACGGGTTATCGC